>CAKSER010000004.1 GCA_934447715.1 uncultured Eubacteriales bacterium
ATGATACGCTTTGTTTCGGTTACGGCGTCACAGATCGGATCGAAGTCCAGCGGAGTCGGTAAAGGCGGCGTGGACGAGGCCGCAAACAAGCAGGACGAAATGATCGACAAAATCAACGAGGTCAAGGCCGCCGAGCCGGATGACGACGGTGATCTGGAATGGTAACAGACTGCCGGGTGTTTAACCTGACCGTAACCGGTGCTTCGCATATCAAGGCAGAGACGGTCTGCCAGGATTACTCTGCAAGCAAAAGAACAGAAGACTGCCTCCTTCTTGCCGTCTGCGACGGGCACGGCGGAGAGGATTATTTCCGCTCCGACAGGGGAAGTAGGTTTGCCTGTAATGCATTTTTAAGCTGTGCGGAAAACCCGGATCTTTTAAAGGCGCTCTCGGATGCAAAAACCGAAAGGCAGCAGAATGAGCGGATCGGACAGCTTAAAAAAAGCATAATTGCAAACTGGAACGCCATGGTCGATTCCGACATAAAGCAGGATCCGTTTTGTGAGGACGAGCTTGACAAAATATCCGAAAGGGCAAGGCAGAGATACGAAAGCGGACAGCAGCTGCAATCGGCATACGGAACAACGCTGATCGGCGCGATATTTACAGAAGAGTTTTGGCTCGGACTTCAGATCGGCGACGGAAAATGCGTTTCGGTATCCGAAAACGGCGAATTTTCGCAGCCGATTCCACCGGATGACAGATGCTTTCTTAATATTACGACCTCTCTCTGCGACGCCGACGCATCAAACGAATTCAGACATTTCTACAGCAAAAGCCTCCCGTCTGCCGTGTTTATCTGCAGTGACGGAGTCGACGACTGCTTTGCAGGAGACGAAAGGCTGTATGACTTCTACCGGCTTGCAATGAAATCATTTAAGGAATCAGACTGCAGCACGGCAATTTCACAGCTTGAGGGATTTTTGCCGGAAATGTCCTCTAAGGGCAGCCGGGACGACATGTCGGTGGGAATTTTTATAAATTTTAAAGCACAGAACCAAGGCATCTAAAGGACTCAGATTTTAATATTGAGGTACGAAATGAAGGACAGCGGCTCAAAATATTACTATACAAGGCTTTCGGACGGAGAGAAAAATCTCTATAACCGGATATGCGAAGCGCTTTTGCGCTTTGAGCCGGCGCTGTCTGTTCATGCAGGCATGGGCAGGGCTTTTACGGTGGACACGAAAAAAATCATGACCGCCGTGCTTTATGACAACCCCGTTTTTTTCTACCTCAACCGGCACAGGATTATTACAAAGCAGACCCCCATGTACATTCAGCTTATTTTTCAGTATGACTACACAAAAGAGGAAGCCGAGCTGCTCTGGGAAAGGGTTCAGAAGAGAATCGATCTGTTTATAAAAAACAGCATCCGCCCCGAGATGAGTCAGCTTGCAAAGCAGCTTAAGGTGCACAATTTTCTTTACACGGTCCGCACACCAGAAAAACCGTATGACAAGGACGACTTTTCGGTAATAGGCGCGCTGATAAAGGATCACTGCGTCTGCGAGGGCTATGCAAAGGCATATAAGCTCATCTGCGACAGGCTGGGGCTTGCATCGATCGTCGTAGTCGGCGAGGCGCTGCACGAAAACGGAGCAAGAGAGCCTCATTCATGGAACATTACGAGAATCAACGGGATAACTGCGCACACCGATGCGGCATGGGATGCAAGATACGGCGGTGCATCGTACGATTATTTTAATCTCTGCGATGCAGATATCTCAGCCGATCACAGCTTTGATGCGGATTTTTATCCCAAATGCGAGCCTAACAAAATCAATTATTTTTACAAAAACGGTCTTGTCGCGCATGATGAGGACGAGCTTTTAAAAATTATAGCAAAAAACAACGATAAGGACTATTACTCGGTCAGACTGCTGTTCCCGTTTTCAAAGGACAAGGCCGATTCGCTGCCGTTTGACATCGGAACCGTGCGCTACAACGCAGCGCAGAATGTAATCGGATATATAAGGGCGGTAATCGAATAGCCGTCTGACATAAGGATAAGCAAAAAAGGCGTGCCCAAGGCATGCCTTATAAGTATTTATATTATTTTATTATTTTTTGGAGGGAAATTATGCCGTACGCAAAAACCGATCTTGAAAAGCTCGAAAAGCTTCACTCTGCAATCGAAAGCCGTAAAAAGCAGGAAAACGCTGCCCCGACCTATAGGGACAGCAGCGATCTTCGAAAAATGACAGAAATTGCCCTTTCGCCGCGCGAGGAGGATATCGAAACCCTAGAGGAAACAATATCTGTTCTTCGATATCTCACAAAAGCATACGACAAAATGTGCCGGACAGGAATATCCGTAAAGCTTTATACACCGCTGCTTTCGGCGTATGCAAGGCTTTCCATTCTTAAGGAATTCGACAGCGAGGACATGGCACAGCTCGAGGAATGTCTGCTTACCGCCGTCAGAGCAAGAAATTACTATAAGACCGACTGCTGCATCGATCTTGCCGAGATCGTATCAAAATGCATGCCGGAAAGCAGAATCCGGGTGCTTCTCGACACGGGAATCGACAGCCGCCGGAATTTTATAAAAAACGATCCGGTTGAAATGACAGACGAGTATCTTGCGGTAATCGACGAGGTCGAGGAGCAGATCGAAAAGAAAAAGTCATCCGATTTCTGCCTCGAATACTGGAATTTAAAGGCTCAGCTTTTGTCATCTCACGGCATTGTCTGGCATTCTCCGGCAGAGCTTAACCCGAATGCGCGCTTCGACTGAACAGTAGTACATTTTTAAATCAGCATAAATAAAGGCATATATATTTTTTAAAACCGCACAAAAAATGAGGGTTTCCTTTCGGATTCCCTCATTTTGTTTTGACCTTTATTAAATTTTCAGCCTACGCGGTCAGGCGGTCTGCTGCAATCCCTCGCAGCTTCTGCCGAAATCATGCCGGCTGTTTACAAAACCCGGATTATTCGATTTCGAGACGTCTCTGCTCGGGAACCGTATTTTCCTTTTTCGGGAGAGTGAGTTCAAGCACTCCGTTTTCGTATTTTGCCTTGATCTTATCGGCATCGATTGCGGAGATATCAAACTGACGGCTGTATGTGCCGTAGGAACGCTCAACACGGATTACCCTGTCCTTTTTATCCTTGTCCTCGACCTTTGAATGACGCTCTGCGTGAATTGTAAGAGTATCGCCGCTTACGTCGAGCTGAATGTCCTTTTTGTCAAAGCCGGGCAGATCTGCTTCGAGGAGATAATGGTCGCCCTCGTCTGTTACATCGGTTTTGAATTCTGCAAGGCTCCTGTTTCCGAAGAAGGCTCCGAAGGGATTGTTGAAGAAGTTCTTTTCAAATTCGTCCATTTCATATAACGGGCTGTAGTTATTTAAGTGATTGTTATTATTTCTGCGTGTAAGTTCAAACATGATAAATACCTCGTTTTAATAAAGATTTTTGCCGACTTCAAATTTACTGTTTTACCGGTCCGGCAGGTCGACATCAGCCGGATATTTTAAATACCACATTGCTTGTCATCTCTTTTCATGCTTGCCTCTTTTCTTTTGTTGTATACAGTATAACCTTAAAAATTGCATATTTTTTTGTTTTTATATTAACTATTTGTAAATATTAGCACTCTTTTTGCTAGAGTGCTAATATTTTTTAAAAAATCTTCCGGTTCGAGAAATTCAAAAAATGCAGATCTTGTCGTTTATCAGCGTATCCGTAAGTGTTTTTAACGACTTGCCGCTGGCAACTCAAACAGGTCGGCTCCAAAAATATTAGCCGTCACACACATTGTCTGCTGATTTTTCCTATAAAAATCCTTAAAAGACGCAAGGTGCAAAATCTGCCGCTTTTCGGTTATTTATTCTGCGCAAAGGATCGGCAGGCAAAAAAATCTGCCTGCCATGCTTTTACTGTTGAAAAATCACTTAAAATTTGGTATAATTTGCGCATGAGGACAATTGACAAAATCGAAGAAATACTGAGGCGCCGCGGCATTGAATACAGCGGTGCGATCAGATTTGAAAAATGTAAAATAATCAATCAATCGCTGCTCGAAAGAAGAAACGTGACAGATGCTAAAACCGCAATCATGCTTCTCGCGCCGTATTATTCCGGCAGGCACGAGGAAAGAAACGTATCGCTTTATGCCGTGCCGATGGATTATCATCTGTTTTTCAAGGATTTATTCGAAAAGGTGGTTCCGGAGCTTACCGAGCTTTTTCCCGGCTACTGGTTTTACGGCTTTGCCGACAGCTCTCCGATAAGCGAGGTGTCCGCAGCGGCGCTTGCTGGGCTCGGAGTCATCGGAAAGAATCATCTGCTCATCAATCCGAAATACGGCTCATATGTCTTTATCGGCGAGATTCTGACCAATCTCGAGCTCGAATATTATCGTGAGGGCATGGTGTCCTTTTGCATCTCCTGCGGAAAATGCACATCCGCCTGCCCCTCAAAAACCGACTGCCTTTCTGCACTCACCCAGAAAAAGGGCGAAAAGAGTGCAAGCACCTGCGAGCTGATCCGCAAGACCGGAATCGCGTGGGGCTGCGACATCTGTCAGGAGGTATGTCCGCTCAACAGTGAGGCAGAAGAAACACCGCTTGATTTCTTTAAAAAGGGGCTTACCGAAAGGATTTCGGCTATCGAAATCGAGCAGATGGAAAGCTCGGATTTTGAAAAGCGTGCTTACGCATGGAAGGGCAAGAAAACGATCATTTCAAATCTTAACGAGCTGAACGAGAAGAAATAAAGCGCCTATGGGCGGCTGTCCGAAATTTTATCGGTTTTCGGGCACAGGTAATTTGACAATAAGTAAATCTATATAAACGTAGCAAACGGAGAAAAGAAAAATGAAAAATTATGAATCTATCAACCGCATCCCCGATCTTGTTGTTGTCGGAGGAGACAAGGGCTGGTTTGAATGCCAGAGAGAGGGAGATGTTTTCTCCTGCGAGATCGGAACGGTCTCGTTTAGAAAGCAGGGCAACGCTCTTGCAGTGCTTTTAAACGGTGCGGAGGGTGTCAGCAGAATTAAGCTGCGATTCCGCGGAGATTATTCCGGAATCGAAAAGGTATATGCCGACATGTGGACTGTCGGTCTCGGCCATCTCGGATGGTATCCGGTAGGCGAAAACAAGGCGATGCCCTGGTACTTCTGCGCAATTGAGGACGGTGTAACAGACGGCTACGGAGTTAAAACCGGATGCAACTCGATTGCCTGCTTCCAGCTCGACAGCTGCGGACTCTGCCTCTGGCTTGATGTCAGAAACGGAGGCGACGGTCTTTACCGCAAGGACGAGCTTGTTTGTGCGGAAATCGTCGAAAGAAGCGGAGAAAAGGGAGAATCGCCGTTTGACGCCTGCAGAAGCTTCTGCAAAATCATGTGCGAAAAGCCTGCTCTTTTAAACAGACCTGTTTTCGGTCTTAACAACTGGTACTACGCTTACGGCAACCTTACAAGAGAGAGCATATTAAAGGATGCGGAGCTTTGCGGAGAGCTCGGTTCGGATGCGAATTTCAAGCCCTACATGCTTGTTGACGACGGCTGGCAGCTTCTTCATGACAAGGACTACAACGGAGCTCCGTTTGTATCCTCCGAAAAGATCGGCGACATGAAGACGCTTGCAGAGGAGATTGAAAAGCTCGGCGCGCTGCCCGGAGTGTGGATCAGACCGCTTCTTACAAAGGACGAGCTGCCCGAGGAATGCTACAGCCCGGATCACAAGCAGATCGGAGGCGGAAAGGTTCTCGACGCTTCGAATCCCCAGAGCCTTGAATATATTTCCGAAATGGTAAAGAAGATCATAAACGACGGCTATAAGATGATAAAATACGACTTTACCGCTCCCGACTATATGAGCGGCAACTGCCTCCACCACTATCAGGCGCAGGCAGGCTGGCATTTTACCGACAGATCGAAAACCAATGCGGAAATCATCAAAAATCTTTACAGGACAATCAAGGATGCCGCAGGCGACGCGGTTGTCATGGGATGCAACACCTACAACCATCTTTCAGCCGGCATCAACAACATTCAGAGAAGCGGCTCGGACACGTCCGGCATGATCTGGGATTTCACAAGACAGGAGGGCATTAACGCGCTCTCTATGAGACTTCACCAGAACGGCGTGTTCTTTGCAACCGATCCGGACTGCCCTGCGTTCACCCCTGCCGTTTCCCACGAATACAACATGAGATTCCTTGAGCTTGCGTGCGACTGCGATGTTTCAATCTTTGCCTCGATCGTTCCGGGAATTCTCAATCCCGAGTACAAGACAAGAGCAAGGGCTGCCTTCAAGAGAGCCTCCGAACGCCACAGCACACAGCCTGTCGACTGGACCACACATATAAACCCCACCAAGTTTATTACAGACGGAAACGAAAAGGTCTACAACTGGTACGATCTCAGCGACGGCGTAAATCTCTTCGGCGAGACCGGATTTTATATGAACAGAAAGAAATAATCAAACAATCAGTATATGAAAAACACCGACAATATCGCAGGTGTGCCGGGAATCTCGACGGAGCAAACGAAACATATCAAACACTCGACTCGCCGAAAATAAAGGCACAATTTCCGAACGGCTATGCCCCGATTGCAAAAAGAGCTAAAGAACTCGGGATAAAGCTCGGAGTCTGGTGCGGTCCGGACGGCTTCGGCGACACAGAGGAATCAAAGAAGAAAAGGCACGAGCTGATGGTTTCACTCTGCCGAGACTACAATTTCGGACTTTTCAAGATGGATGCGGTCTGCGGCAGACTACGCCCCGAGATGCAGGATGAATTTGTTTCGATGATGAAGGATTGCTTAAAATATTCGCCGGAGCTTATCCTGCTCAATCACAGGCTTGAGCTCGGAAAGAGGGCAGAGTATGCAACGACCTCGTTATGGAACGGTCAGGAGACATATGTCGATGTCCTGATTGCAAACAACAAAACCGCACCCCACAACCGGCAATTCATGTTTTCAAGAGGAAATGTTCCCGACCTTAAACGGCTGTTTGAGGATCACGGTGTCTGCATCTCCTCCTGTATTGATTATTTTGCGGACGAGCTTGTCTACCAGGCATTCGGACGATGCTTGATCCTTGCCCCCGAGATCTATGGGAATCCGTGGCTTTTGCGCGACGACGAGCACACAAAGCTCGCAAGAACATTCAATCTTCACAGAACCTACAGAGACATTCTTGTAAACGGGATGCTTCTCCCGGACAAATTCGGGCCCGGTGCAGTCAGCCGCGGAGACGGCAGAACAAGATTCATTACAACCGGCAACGATTCCTGGAAAAAAACCGAGATTACAATTCCGCTCGACAGCACAATCGGGCTTGACGAGTGCAAATCTGTCAAGGTCGGAATGCACTTTCCATATGAAATGTTTATTGGCGAATTCAGCTACGGCGAAAGCGTGAACATCCCTGTCGATCCGTTCCGCTCATGTCTTATTGAAGTATCGCAAAGCGATGCCCTAAGACCCATGCTCACCGGCTGCGCCTATGAGGTTTTGCACGAAACAGACTCAAGAGCAGACAAGGTCAAGCTCGTATCGGTCTTCGGCAAGGTCGGCTCTACCGACAAAAATCTCACACTACCCGAAATCAGCCCCGAGCCGTTTGATAACAGGGTGTCAGCCCCAATCCTTCTCGGCACGGCAAGCGAGTGCGAAATTCCGCAGAACGCGGAGCAGATTTTCGAAACTGCCTGCTTCGGTTCCGATGCCGATTTGCTTGAAAGCAGAGAACTTAAGCGCTCCGGCAGCACAAGTATTCCGGAGGTCAGGGTAGCAAGGAACGCTTTCTTTGCCCAAAAGACCTACAGGCTGCGCGGATGCGAATCCTCATTTGCCTTCGACAACAGAGACGACACGTTTTTTGACGGAATCTCTAAGAGATTTTTCGGAGGGCTCCGCTTTAAGGACGGATGTCTGCGCGTCGATTTCGGCGAGGAATATGACGCAGATGCTGTAATAATTGAATACTTTGACCCGGACGACGATTCGGTTTTTGAGGCTGCAAAGCAAACGGTTCCGCCAAAGGGAAGTTTTTCATCCGACCTTTTAAACTGGAAAGGTACATATCTTGACCGGCTCGAAATTCTTTACCGTGAAAAAGCCGAGGTACTTGTCTTTGCCGTACACAACACAAAGCATGTCGACGGCACAAGGAGAAGGGCAAGCTACGGCATTTACGGACCTGTACGGTATCTCCGTCTTCCCTGCCCGATGGACAGAATTTATAAGATCGCTCTGATCAAGGACGAAAAGGAAATTGCACTCAAAAATCCGAGAGCAAACAATCTGATCTGCAGCTTTGATAAAATGAACGCCGTAAAGGCTCAGTCGGCAAAGGTCACGGTAACAGAGGAAATGTACAAAAAGGGCTGCTATCTTTCCGTTGCCGCAAACGGGTCATACAGCGCAGAAACGGTTCAGGCGATCGCGTCGGTTGACGGCATGCTCACGGCATTTCCGAGGCGAGCTCCGTCATACCGAGCAAATGTGTGGGAATGCAGAATGTATTCAGCCGAATTTTCCGCAAATTACACCTTCTTCCTTCCGATAGAAAAGAACATGCTAGGCAAGGAGATTGAAATCACGCTTCTGATGCTGGACAACGAAAACATCGAGGTAAAAACCGACATTTGGCTGTGCGATGCCGACAATGAAAAGGGTGGAATCATCCTGCCTCTTAATTATTCAGACCTATGATAAGATGATCCGGGGATAGGGCAACCGATATCTGTGCTCTGATACAGCCGGTCTTCAGGAATGTGAAAATCCGAACACGAGAACATACAAAAACAGGAGACATTTAAAAAATGTCTCCTTATTTTTTCCGTATTTTGCGGCATTTTACGGTGTTTTACCGTATTCTGTACCGCTTTTATACCGCATGCCGGCTTTTCGGCGCTTTTCGGGTGCTGTTTGCCATCCGGCGCAACGGTATGCCGAAGCTATATAGCCGGCTCGGGACAGAGCTTATCGGGTCCGAGAATTTTCCGGCATTCGGCACTCGGAAGAACTCCCGAATAATAGTACCCCTGCATCATGTCACAGCCTATTTCCTTAAGAAGCTCCGCCTGTTCTCTGCTCTCCACTCCTTCAATGACTATCCTCGCCCCGGAATTGCGTACAAGCGTTATAATATCCGAAAGCATCCTGCGCCGCCTTTCGGAAGAACAGGAGGAAATGAATTCGCTGCCGATTTTCACCATATCGGTCTCATTATCATACAGATCCGCAAAGGAGGAAAAGCCTGTTCCCATATCGTCGATTGCAATTCTGAAGCCCAGCTTGCGGCATCTGCTGATATTTTCCGATATGGCTGCCGAATCACCGGATATCGAATCCTCGGTCACCTCGATAACAAGACGTCCGCGGTCAAAGCTGTAATCTGCAATAATCGATTCAATCACATCACAGAAATCCGCCTGACAAAGCGAAAGCCTTGTAAAGTTACAGGTGATGAACATCCGGTTATACGGCGGTGTGCTCCACTCCTCAAGCAGCCTGCAGACATGCAAAAACATTCTGTAATCATGCGCTACGATCTTGCCGGTTTCCTTTAGCAGCCCGATATATTCGCACGGACGCAGCATTCCGTATTCCGGGCTTTGCCAGCGCGACAACACCTCTGCACCACAGATTTTCTCGGTTTTCGCATCGACAATAAACTGCATATACGCCCGGAACTCGTCGTTTTCGACTGCATTTACTGCAAGCCGTCTGAGCTCCTCCTGTCTGCGGCTCTGCAAAAGCTGGGATTTTCCGGCTATCTCTACCGGAACATCCGATCTCGACGCTGCAAGAAATCCCTGCTTTGCATTATACAGCGCAGTTTCGGCGTTACAGTCGAGATGCTCGCATAGGCGCGACACGCCTGCCCTAAACGCATTTGGAATATCCGGATAGAACTCTGCTATATATCTGTTCAGGCTGTCTACAATGCTTTCGGTTATGCTTTCTGCCTCTTTTTCGGTCGGTGCCTGCAGAAGCAGAGCAAAAACTCCGCTGCCGATCCTTGAAAGGTATTCGGAGGATGCTATTGCGGCATTTAAATGTGCCGCAGCATACTTATCCGTCTGGTCGCGCGCCTCCTCGCCGTATTTAATCACAACAGCCTTGGAAGCCAGTGCAAGATAAACCAGAATATACAGATTTTTCGACTGCCGTGTTATAAGCTGATTAAAGGCATAGATATAATATTTTGAGTTTCCTATTCCGGTCAGCTCATCGATTCTCACATCGCCCTCCGAATGCCTCCGTTTTCTCAAAAGAATCACAAAGGCCGTCAAAGCAGCAGCAAAAAACGCAGCAAAGGATATAAGCACAATCGTTATAAGACGGTCCTTTTCATAAAGCTCCGGATTCTTTTTGGAATTCTGAAGCAAAAGACCGTTTTTTTCCCGGTCGGTTATTTCATCAAAGGCAGCTCTCAGCGTTTTTTTCAGGCTTTCGGATGCAATGTCTGTAAATCCGACACAGTATGTCCGTTCTCTTCCCGAAGCATCTGCCTTTAAAACCGGAAGCACCTCCGAAAGGCTGTAGTCGGCTTGCTCAAGGACAAACGCAGTCAGAAGCTCCGCCTGGTTATTACGCGCAAGCTCTTTCTGACGGTTTTTTGACGATGCCGATATGTATGTAAAGGAAATCCCGGTCTTTTTTGAAATTTCCTCCAGCATATCGGGTATAACTCCCTTAAAGGTCCTGCTTTCCGGATCATAATACTCTACCGGATAACAATCCGGATTTCCTGCAACATATACTGTGTCAGCCGCGCCCGAATCGTTATTTGTAGTATAGACCTCGGCATTAGCCTCAAAACCGAGGCAGAAAACCGAAAGGAGCAGTGTACAAAGCAAGCCGATTAATACCCCTGCGGCACTTTTTGGCTTATTCTTCATTTGAACAGTCTTTTTCATCTGATTTTTCCGGCTGCAGCATAGAAATCCGGCTTTCGACCGACGAAAGCTGAGAGTTAATCCTATCAGCAAGCAGGGAAACTGTTTTTTTCATTTCGGCAATTTTGCAAAGGAGCTCCTCTGTCTCACATGAAAATCTGCTCTTCATAACCGCGTTTGCGCGTCTCAGTTCGGTATTTTCCTGCTCGAGGCGCGAAAGTGTGCAGTTCAGCTCCTCGTTTGTCTCGCTCAGGCTCCTTAGCTTTTCCTCCTGCTCGCTTTTCTGCCGCTCCTCCTTTTTTTCATATACAGAATTCAGCTGTGAAATATATTCACAAACATCGTTCTTATTGAATCCGAAAAGAGCGGTTCTCAAGTCCTTCAGCTCCATATTCATTCCCTCGTTTTATATTATTATTTGAAATTAATCCTTTTACGTTCGATCCTGCCCCACTGCAGTTTCTTCTTTTTATAGCCGAGAAGTGCGGTCGCTCTTACCCATGCCAAAATAAACCGCAGGACGGTTATTTCAAAAATGCAGAGAAGGCACGCCTTGAGCGCATCAAGAAAGCCGACCTTCAAATCGGAGGTATAAATTCTTGAAAAAAACGCGGTAAGCGACAGAACGCTTCCGAACACCGCATAAATCAAAAAGAACAAAAGCATGAAGGGAACATTTATAAGATCGATCGAAAATGCAAGAAGCATTGTTAAAACTCCGAAAATCTCTATATACGGCGAAAGCAGCTCGTAGATCAAAAAATACATATAGGAAATGAAGCTGACCGCGCCGAATTTCGGATTCAGAAGCATCCTTCTGTGCTTTATCATGCTTTGGAACAGCCCGATATGCCATCTCTTTCTCTGCTTCTTCAAATCCCGGAGCGTTTCGGGAGCCTGTGTCCAGCAGATTGCGTCTGTCGCATAGCAGATGCTGTAATTTATATTATTTAAGGTGCAGTATTCATGTAGCTTTACAACAAGCTCCATATCCTCACCCATCGTCCTGTTATTATAGCCTCCTGCCGCAATCACCGTATCCTTTTTAAACAGTCCGAACGCACCGGAAATGATCAGCGAGCCGTTGAACTTATCAAACATAATCCTTGATGCCAAAAACGATCTATCATATTCAAGCACCTGCATGCAGGCGATTATGCTTTTCGGCAGGCGATAGCTTTTTACTCTGCCGTTTTCAAGCTCGACATCATTCGAAATACGGATAAGGCCTCCGACCGCAACGACATTCGGCTTTTCAAGAATCGGCTGGGATATGTTTTTAAGCGAATCGTACTGAAGCACCGAATCGGCATCTATACAGATAAAATACGGAAAGCTTGCTGCATTTATTCCCATGTTAAGCGCATCCGCCTTGCCGCCGTTCCTCTTACGAATCAGCGTCAGAGGAACACGGGTATCTCTTGTTTCATAGACAAATTCCTCCGGCTGACACTCGATCTGCCGGCGTATCGGACGTGAGACACGGTGCATCGAAAATGCATCGATTACTCTTTTTGAGGTATCGTCCTTTGAGCCGTCGTCCACCACAATAATCTCATACGATCTGTAGTCGAGCTCAAGCAGGGACTTTACCGTCTGCACGACCGTCACTTCCTCATTATATGCCGGCACAACAATTGTGATCGGCACAAAATAATCGTTTTGGAAGTAGTTCTTCAAGCGTTTTCTGCGGTGAGTTTTATACAGCTCCGAGGAGCCGACAAGCACCGAAAGAAACAGGAAGGTGGAATAGCCTATCATATACACGATAAAGAACACTCCGACTGCTTTTAAAAATATATCAAGAGCCTCTATCATGCAAGAACAGCCTCCTCTTCCTTCTTTTCGCCGTCGATTTCGTCATGTGCGGCAGGCTCTGCGCCCTTGACGGCGCCGTCTTCCGTATCGCGCCCCATATCTCGCCCTGCATTATTCCTTGCTTTGCCGTCTGCACGGTCGCGCTGCAGGCAGTAACGGATTATTTCCGCAGCATAGCGGTCGTTTCCGTCTATAACATCAAAAAGCTGCGAATATGTGATTTTCAGCCTGTTAAGACTAAGAGCGGAATTGTGTCTTATATACCAGTTCCTGCTGTACAGATTTTCCTTTAAGATCTGCACAGTCCTTTCACCCGGATACAAGGCAAGGGCGGTAGATGCGATTGCCGCATACTCCCAGTTCAGCTCCGAGCCGTCCCTTGCAAGACGCAAAAGAGGCTCGTATGCCTTTTCGAAGCTGCATTTGCCGAGATACCGTATGCTCGCATAGCGCACCTCATCGCCCTCAGACTCGTTTTGCAAAACAGACAGTGCAAATTCTCCGAACGCATCGTTCGAAAGGCGCAGATAGTCGAGCACTGTCACCTTCATACCGTCAGAATAGCCGGGAAATGCCTTTACCAGGCTGTCTGCCAGCTTGTTTTTGCTTCCGGCAAAGTTCAAAAGCCCGTCACAGAGCAGCTTGCCGTGAAAAAACAGGTCGCTGCGATCTATGATCTCAACCGCCTTCATAATGCAATCGACATTTCCTGTCGTATAAAGTGCCTGCAGAGCATTTTCACGGCAATAAATACTCTGCTCGTTCAGCATATCAAGCAATGCTCCCTCGATGCTCGGGAACCTGCGGTAGGCAATCAGACGGTATTTTTTGATTATGTATGGATAATACGCCGCCTCTATGCGGTTCCGCCCGGAATAGTATGCCATAAGGAAAACAAGCACATCGTCAAGAGATCGCAGATAGCTTATAATCTCTTTGGGATGCCCGATATACTCCGCCTCAAGCATCCTGTCAAAGGCGCGCATATTGCCGACCCTTTTCAGCTTCCTGCAAAGATACGTCCTGTGGCTTATGCCGATCGGGATATTCGCCTCCGCAGCCTTAAGCTGGGACATTACATACTTTTGCAGATTTCTGCTGACTCTTTCCGTCTTTTTCTCGTCCAGTCTGAACAGCGCAGCCGAGACAATATTAAATATTATCATCGAACCGCATACGAACAGATAAACGTACAGCATTATCTCGATTCTCACTGCTTCGTTTCTCCGTTCCAAAGCTCCTGCATTATGTAATATGAGCTTTTCAATCTTTCGTGATAGGTCACCCTGTTTCCCCAGCCCTTAAGCTTATAGGGCGACATAACACAGCGCTCGTCTTTGCCCTCTGTTATCCCGATATTCATTTCCTTAATTTTAATAAATCTTATTCCGTAGTTGCCGTCATAATAATCGTCGTGAATCTCCATTTTTGAAGGATCCGAGAAGTTAAGAAGCTGCCACGGAAGCTTAAGCTCGATATAATCTCCGTTTGATATAAAATCCGCAAGCGAATCAAAATCCGGCGACTCCGGATTTGCATTTCCGTATTTCAGCTTTCCCGTCTCAAACGACTGCTCTATGCTGCTGAATACGGCATTTTTGCGCTGCTCCTCCGAAAGATCGAAGATTTCAAGAATCATATCGATATTCACAAATTCCGGGGAGCTTTTATCCGGGATATTGTCCTTCAAATAGGTATCAAAGCCCTTCAGGTTCTGAGAGTATGTCGAGCGGAGCACCTCATACCTTTCCTGCACCATAAGGCGGCTGTTATCCTTTCCGTTTATCGACAGGATAAAATCCGCCGCTTTGTCGAATTTCAGTCCGAAGTTTTTACAGTAGCTGCTCCCGGTTTTCGGGGTTGTATCGATCGGGATATAGATTTTGTCATTTTCAAAATCGAGATCCTTTTTATATATCAGAAAATATATAAATTTTTCATCATAGCGGACCCAAACCGACATATCCCCCGAGGAGCAGACAGGCTCGTCCTGCTCCCATTCGGAAATATCACCGTCGACATAGCAGACAGATCTTTCCTTTCCGGGATCGAAGGATATCAGACCGAAATACTGCTCGTTTGTCTGATAGTCCGACCAATACGGGTTTCTTGTCAGGTTTACTGCGTACATAGTGTTCCAGGTTCGTTTAAACCACTCATCCTGCCATGAAAAGACGCATGAGCCGGCACATCCCACAGACATGATGTCCTCATAGCAGCGAACAAGCGCCTCTCCCTGCTCCTTTTCTGACATATTGCCCTGGTTGCGGTTTGTATTAAGATCCCGGTGTGCCATTCCGCGTCCGGTGGAAATGCCGAATTCGGAAATAACTACCGGCATACTGTGGTGAGAGGTGAGCATGCTCAGATACGCGCGGTAGGTGTTAAGCTCATCGCCGTCATAAAACTGATTTTTGTCGATTCCCGAAAATGTCCAGTCATCCGTCCAGTTGAGATAGTCCGGATAATAGGGGTATACATGATAGGAAGCAAACTGACCGGAAATCACACTGTCGGTCGTTTTGATATGCTCAACATCCACAAAGGCGCTTTTCATATAGAGCCTTTTGACAACCTCCGGATAGTCAAACGGATCGGTCGTCGGCCAGTTTGAAAAGGCGATAAGCTTCTGAATCTTGTAGCGCTTTGCTTCATAATCAAGAACCCTGTCCCCGACCTTGCAAAGCAGAGTTTCAAATGCCGATGCATCCTCGCTTGTATAAAGATATTTTCCGCTGTATGACGTATATCCGGCGCTGCTTTCGTATATTTCGTCGGTATATGCCACCGTTATATCATCCCACTCAACACCCAGAATATATCCGATTACCCAGGGGGAGACATCCTTTCTGTAGGAGCCGTGACCGGCGCTTGCCATTCTTCCGAGCGAAATCTTCTTTTTTCCGTGGATTACGTCGATCATTGTGATGCAGTCGCGCGTAAAGGTGTCATAAAACGAGCTGTCATATGCATCCCTGTGCGAGTTCTGCACATAATCGTTTACCCAGACGCCGTGAATCAGATAGAGCGGATCCGGATTCGAGGCATTATATTCATAGAATGCATTATAGAAGGTATCGTTTTGAACAGTATAAACGCGGATTGTGTTCGCACCCATCTCCTTGATATACTTAAACCACCGCAGATAGGTGCTCTTGTCGATATCAAAGTCGGTTGACCATTCTCCCGGCTCTCCGGAACCGAGGTTGACGCCCTTGATCTCAAAATCCTTATATCCGCTGCCTGTGTCGAGCTGGATTTTATCTCCGTTTGTCCTTACAAAGGTTGTTGCCGGCTTTGACGGATTAAAATCGATATACAGTCCGAGGCGGAAATATGCAGTATCGATTCCGACATATAAAAAGGCAATGCAAAGAACAACAATAATGAATTTTTTCATATTTTTCTTACATTCCCTCCTTGCCCCTCTGTTTTTACGTCAACCGTCAGTCGGTTGCCTCGGTATATTTCTTTATCTTGGAATCCGCGCAATACTGTCTCAGTGACTCAATATTGTCGTCAAGCCACTCGGTACGCGCAAAAAAGAAGCTTTTCAGCTGCTCTACAGCTTCTTCGTATGAATGCAGATTCCTTTCTGCAGGATTAAGCAGCGTATCGTCCTCAAAGGAGGAAGCCCAGCGCCTGCTGTTTCTGTCTATTGCAGGGCCGAGATATTCGATTGTACCGTCGATATACTCCTCCAGCGCCTTATCACTGAACAGAGTACCTCTCAGCTGCTTATATTTACCGATTATGCCCTCAACAAAATCCTTGTCCTTTGTCAGCATCTCGAACCACAGCTTGCTTTGAAGCTCAAAATGCTGAACATTCATAAGCGACTGCTCCTGATAGTTGTCGCAGGCATTGTTGAAGTCCCACACGCACATTTTGTATTTTCCGCTTATGTCCTTATAGATATATGTTGAATATGAGCCTGCGTCATAGTTTGCCGAAAGCTCGTTTATCAAAAAGTACGAGATAAAGGAATCCACATCGATAAAATTCCTGTATCCGTATTTCTTATTGTTAAAATCATAGGAATACAGCGCCTTTTCAAAAAGTGAAAAATCTCTTTCTATAGAATCCTTAAGCGCTTCGTTTATATTTTTTGCGCCAGGATAGATGATATCCAGCTTCAGCTCGTGATTTGCCCGATAGGTATAATCGGTAAGCGTGCTGAAATTTTCGATTTCGCTTTTCTGTCTGCGATCCAGCCTTAGAAGATATCCGGTATATGTGCTGCGCTTTGCACTGACAGACATGCTGAGCCGCGCTCCGTCCTTTCCGGAATCGATTGTTTCGGTCAGAACATAAACGCCCTCATACTCTCCGTTTAAAATCACCTCGCAGAATCTTACATTCGGCGCATAATCGGAAATCTCCCCGGCAAGATTGTACATCATGTAGTTCCGTATCAGTGTTTTGTCAAGATATGGCCCGTGAAGTGCCCATTCGTGGTGCGAATCCATTCCGAGAAGCGGCTGTGGATTGTTGTTTCCGAGACTGTCGGTCAGCTTGATCCGATAGCCCGGCTTGTCAAAGAATCTCGAGCTGTTGCCGCGGACATGAATGGTCATGTCGCTTGAGATCTCCGGCTCGTCGCACGGATGGTTCATCTCCTCCGTATGGTCGACAACACTGATTTTTGCGCTTATTCTGTCCGAGCCGTCCTCTGCGACGGTGAACAGGTTCGGCGGACCGTCATCCGAATAGATTCCCTTTCCCGGAATTTCCTTTCCGCCCGTGTCGATACAGATCAGCGGCAGATGCGAGCAAAGAGTACCGTCGCTGTGATCCTTTTCGCATTCCTTCTTCGGCTCCGCTTCAAGATGCTGATGGAATCTTTTTGATTCTGTAATACCGAAAAGATAATTCCAGTTGATCACGCTTGCAATCAGGACAACAACGCAGGCAATTATTCCTATTACTTTATATTTCATGCTTTATCCGGCAATTTCCCGTCAGTTCGATATTTCATCGTTCTGAGATACCAGATTGACATACTCTATTCTTTCAAGGCGGAAAATGCTGTCGGCAATGTCCGGCTCGGTTTTTTCCGCTTTTTTTATCATCTTTTTTGTCAGCTCATAGATCAGCTCAACAGTATCCGGGGTCGTGTTTTCAACCTTGAGAGACGCCTTTCCGGAAAACAGCTTGTATACCTGAGACTTGATCATCAGGTGCTTTGTACGATCCGCCCGGATAATTAAAAGCATGCGGTTATCGCTTTTGATGCAGCCGAGAATAAGTATTACCGCAAAGACAATGGCACTTCCGATAGAAGCAACAAGATAGTCTCCGACACCGCAGCAGATTCCGGCGATGATAGCCCAGAAGATGTATACCGTATCGCGCGAATCCTTGATCGCCGTGCGGAAACGGACAATCGAAAGCGCACCGACCATTCCGAGAGAAAGCGCTATATTGTTTCCGATTACGGTCATGACGGTTCCGGTAAGAATTGTCAGAATGACAAGCGATGCATTAAACTTTTTGCTGTAGATCGTCCCTCTGTGAGACACAAGGTAGGATATAAAGATCAGAAAGCCGAAAAGCGCCGATGCGGATATATTCAGAAGTATCTGCTGCCATGTCAGGTTGCTTGGATTTGTAAAAAGCCGGTATATCTCTTCTTTCATTTTCCCTCTCCGTTCATTTACAGTCTGGTTGAGTATCCGTTCTGTCTTGCAAGAACATATTTGCTTACAGACAGCTCGCTGCGGTCGACCGAGTTTATCAGCTGCTTGATATAGTCAAGCAGAAATCCGTTGAATTTGACCTCGAGAACAACATCATACGGATCCAGCACCGGATTCATATTCAGCTTCTCGCTGAAGATATCAAAGCAGCTTTCGGTGGATACAATCCGGTTGTCAAAGGTCACGCGGATCTTGTTTTCCTTTGCGATAAATGCCTTGCGGTTGTATTCGACAATCGTCTTCGGCTGATAGCATCTTGAATGCATCATGGCATAGCATTCCGCGGCAAACGGCTCATCGTAAGAGAGCAGCGGAGAATAATCTCCCTGCGTCAGGCGGATTGCATCCGGTCTGCTTAGCTTAAGAGATCTCTTAAGCTGGCTTGCCCCCTGCTTCTGCTTCATTTCAAGCATCGCAAAGTCGGATCTCGGATCGTAGCAGCGCAGACGGATCTTACGTCTTAACTCTATACCTGCCTGCTTTTCAAAAAAGTCTCCGTCGTAAACAGTGTCAAAGTAAAGCGAACGGATGGTATATCCGTGGATTCCGTTGTGCGGATCGGAAATCATCACGCCCTCCAAACGGTGGGAAAGGGCAATAAACTCGTCAACGCTGATTAAAAACTTCTTTTCTTCTCTTAATACGCGGTTCAAAAAAACACCTCCTAAAATAAACTGACCGCACCGTATAGATGTGCGGTCAGTCGATCATACGAAAATCGTTTTGCGGACTCGTCCGCTATAAAAACATTCCGGTTAGACACTAAACTTTGCGTCCCTGCTTTTCAACAGGTTTGCCGATTCAAATTTTCACAGCAATGCCTCATCGAACTCAATAAAACGCACAACACATGCGGCATTTCGGGTTCGGTCAAGCACGTTGCCGTATTATTTTACCAGATCAGCCGGCAAAAAGCAAGAGAAAACCTGTTTTTTGTCATCTTTTATATCAATTATATCAATATATCCTCTATATTGCAATATATCTTCACTGTCTGCTTTCCTCCGAACGCTTTTTGTCGGAATACATTTTTTCGTCAGCGACCCGAATCGCCTCGGATATCTCCGCTTTTCCCGGTTCAAAGGATGCACAGCCTACTGATACCGACAGCCTTCTGCCGCATTTCTCCTGCTTTGAAAAAAGTAGCCGTTCAAACTCCTCCTTCAGCTCGTCAAGGTTGCAATAATAAATCATCCGGTCGATGATAACGCAGAATTCGTCTCCTCCGATCCTATAGCAGAGCCCCTTTCTTCCGTACACCGCTCTGATTGAGTCGGCAACATGCTTAAGGCACATATCTCCTGCGCTGTGCCCGTAGCTGTCGTTGATGCTCTTGAAATTGTTGATATCGAATAAAAGAATATATGCGCGCCTTTTAAGAGACTGCGTGTACACCTCATATGATCTGCGGTTTAAAAGTCCGGTAAGCGGATCCACCTGATAGATCATGTTGCAATAATAGGTATAAAACAGAATTACGCCGATTGCAACCGTGAGCCAGACAATCTTCACATTGCTGTCGATAACCTGAAAAACCGTGCCGGCAAGGATGAAAACAAGTATCATGGCAAGCGAAAGAGAATTGCGGTTCTGATATTCCACACTGAATCTGACCGTTATAAACGAAGCATACAGAACGTTCAGAAAGGCAAAGAAATAGTAGATAAAATAAAGGCTGCCGTGGCTGTACACATTCTGTCCGTCAACAGAAAAAACAAATCCAAAAAAGAGCGAAAGCGTCTCAAAGGCAGCATTTGCACAGGCGAAGGCTGCGGCAAATTTCTTAAGACCTGTCTTTGGGAAAACATCGGCAAGCACAAGCGGTATAATCGGGGTAAGACAAAGCTCAATATATTTTAAAGCAACATGAAGCGGTCTTGTTGAAATCGGAGCACCTTCAAGCATTGCGCCGAAAAATTCAGCACATGTACAAGCCATAATCAAAAATGAGGCAATAATAAATCTTCTTTTTTGCAGCCCGGTAAGAACCTTGTTCTTGACAACAAGAATGCTTAAGGTAAGCAGTGACAAAAATGTTGTAATTACAGAGCAGATATATGTTCTCATAACATCCCCTCTTTTTTCAGGCCGTGCAGACCGTAACGGTGTTTTTGCCTTTTGATTTGGAAAGGTAAAGGGCTCGATCCGCCTTGTCAATAATCTCATGCATGTTAACATCAAGCGGATTAAGAGCCACACAGGCTCCGGCACTCACGGTAACTCCGACCTCCTTTTCATTATATGAAACTCGATTCTGTTCGACCTTACGCCGGATGCTCTCCGCAATCTCACCGGTATCGTGATCGCAGCGCATGACAATCAAAAACTCCTCTCCGCCCCATCTGCAGCAGTAGCAGTGATCACACACGGTTTCCTTGAGAATTTCCGCAATGCTTTTAAGAATCTCATCGCCGCATTCGTGCCCGTAGGCATCGTTTACGTTCTTGAAATCGTCAACGTCGACAATAATAACCGAAGCGCCGCTCTTTTCACATGCCGGGGTCGAAAACGCCTTCTTGAGATACTCTTCTATGCCGTATCTGTTATATAAGCCGGTCAGCTGATCGTGACAGTACAGAAAGTTATATTTTTCCTTTGCCTGTTCCAGCTGGAGCTGGGTTTCCTTACGCACCATTTCGATAAGCAGCGAGGTGACATAAACCGAGCAGTAAAGAAGCGGAAAGCGCAGCATAAACACCTCTGTGTAGCTGTACATCAAAAGCGATCTGCCAAACGGGATCCAAAAGAAGAAAACAATCACTCCGAGCGTGACCGCCGAAAACACCGTACCCTTTTTAATTCCGAAGGTAAGCAGCGCGAAGCTAGGAACAAGACATATCCAGAGCGCACTGAAGCCGCTCGGAATTCCGCTTATCAAAAATGCAAGCATCAGCGAAAGCGATTCTGCGCAGAACACATAATACACAAGCTTCTCGTTCATCTTGAACAGATGCAGTGCCAGGATATTTAAAAGGCAAAGGGCAAAAAAGGAAATGGTAAAAATAAACAGGATATTTTCGGACGTAAAAAGATTTACGACGCTCATTGCAAGCGACGACAGCGACAGTGCCGCATTCAAAAAGCAAAAGATCATCCTTTGTCTTGATTTGTCGGATGTGACCGATATCTTGATCCATTCCGACACCTTTTTATGAATACGGACCGGATTCAGCTTTTCAATTTTCCCTTTTTCCGTTTTTTCTTTATCCATCTTTCTCTTTTCCGCCATCTATACTTTTATACGCTTTTACGCACCTTTATGCCTTAACCGGCCGCAGCAGCCTGTTTTAATCGGTTTAAAAGGCTTTACCTACGCCGAGCCGTATCAAATTGCAGCTTAAGCTCTTATTTTTTTCTTTATAGTAGCACAATATTTTCCGGTTGTAAAGGAAAAAGCGATCGGAATGCAGCTTAAAATGCGTCTTTTTGTCAAAATTCCGTTCAGATATGCCACAGTTCGGTCGCAGCCGAACTGTAAAAATCAGATATCGGCAGACAGAAAAACACGGCACAGCCCTTCATCGCGGCCATGCCGTATTAAGGACTGTAAATAACCTCAGTCCGGACAAAACTTTAGATCAGACCGCCGCATTCCAATCATCGCAGACAGTCAAGCCGCCATATCCGGCTGCCATGCCCCACCGTCATGCCGTCCGATTTGCCTTAAATGCCGACTCAGAGTCCGAGGGCAGCTGCGCCGATGATTCCTGCATCGTTGCGGAGCTTTGCTATCATTATCTTTGTTTTCTTCGAGCCGTCTCTTGTGTACTGCTCTCTTTCAACCTTTTCGTTTATGAGGTTGATAAGATAATCTCTCTCGTTTGAAATTCCGCCGCCGATTGTGATTACCTCTGGCTGGAAAATGTTGATCATATTGACAAGTCCGCAGACAAGATAGTCAACATAACGGCCAACCACCTCATAGCCTGCCTTATCTCCTGCACGTCTTGCATCGAATGCGGTTCTTGCGGTTGCGTTTTCGATGTTGCCGTCGCACATCTTCCACATTTCGGAATCCTTTGCGGTCTCCATCTTTTCCTTTGTCATCTTTACAAGTGCGGTTGCGGATGAGTATGCCTCCCAGCAGCCCTTTCTTCCGCAGTTGCACTGTCTGCCGTTATATTCGATTACAACATGACCGAGCTCGCCGCCTGCATAGTTGAAGCCGGAATAAATCTTGTGGTTGATTACAATTCCTCCGCCGAGTCCGGTTCCGAGGGTGATCATAAGCGAATCGGCAACTCCCTTGGATGCGCCGATCATAGACTCTCCGAGGGCTGCGGCGTTTGCGTCGTTTTCAAGATAAACGTTCTCAACATCCACATGCTTTTTAAGCTCATCCCTGATGTTGTAATTTACAAACGGAAGATTGCAGATATACGAGATAACTCCCTGTTCCGGATCAACCGCTCCGGGCGCTGCAATTCCCACGCTCTTGATGTCCTTTGATGTAAGCCCTGCCTCGCTTATAAGCTTGTTGCAAAGAGCTCCCATGTCCTTTACGATTTCGTCAGACTCTCTCTGTGCAAGGGTAGGCACGCTTCCTTTCTTAATGATGTTGAAATTTTCATCTACGATTCCGACGGCAATATTTGTTCCGCCGAGATCAACTCCGATATTGTACACTTTGGGTATGTCCTTTCTTAGCCCCTTCGGGCGTTATAGTTAATAATTAAATTCGAATGTATCTTAAAGCCGATCAGTCTTCTTTTTTGTTCTGTGCGGCAAGCAAATCGCGAATTTCGGTAAGAAGCTTTTCCGGGGTAACCTCGTTCTTCTTCTTTTCCTCCTCCTCGAGCCTCTTTGCCTCGGCTGCTGCCTTTTCGGCTTCTATCTTCTTTTTGTTTGCAATGCTGGTCGCTTTTGCAATAATCTTTACTGCAATAAAGACCGAAATTGCAACGATGAAGAAGTAGATAATGTTCTGAATAAACTGGCCGTATTTCAATGCATTTTCCACGGTTCCGTCTTCCGCCTGCTTCAGAACAATCTGCATGCTCGAAAAGTCGAGACCGCCGGTAAGAAGTCCTATAAGCGGCATGATGATATCGCTTACAAGAGAGTTTACTATCGACCCGAAGGCACCGCCGATGATTACACCGATTGCCATGTCGACAACATTGCCCTTGAAAGCAAATTTCTTGAATTCTTCAATAATTTTTTTCATCGCTTCGCCTTTCTCGGAATTAAAAATCGATTAAATTTATTTTATCATACCGAAAAAAGCATGTCAAGAAAAATCGCCAATATTTATTATATTTTTTGCCTTTTACCGTCCTTACGAAAAGCAGTGCAGCAAAACATGCAAAAAACAGCGGCGAATGCACCGATTTCCTCTATTTCGGTAAACACGGCAGGAGCCTGTTTTAACCGATTTATTAATAGCAGCGCAAAAAAGCGCACCGAGCCGAAAACGGTCTGTGCGCTCTGTTGTTTTTTTAAATCGGGTGGGGCTTTTTTCTTATTTTACTATTTTTGAAAGAGTATATATTCCCTTTTCGATCTCTTCGTCTGTCGGAACAGAGTAGTTCAGTCTGAACGAGCTTGATTTTGCCGACATGTCGCAGTTGAATGCCGTTCCGGGAACGACAAAGACCTTCGCCTCGGCTGATTTTTTCATAAATTCGTCAAGACTTATTCTGTCGGGCAGGGTGCACCACAAGAACAGTCCGCCCTCCGGCACGGTATGCTTTACATCCTGCGGCATGTATTTATCAAGGCAGTCAACCATCAGCGACGCCTTATGGAAATAAAGCTTGCGTATTTTATCAAGATGTCCCTCAAGATCAAACTCTGTCATGAAGCTGTGGCAGATCATCTGGAAGAATATATTCGTGTGAACATCCTCCACCTGCTTTGCAACGATCATTTTCTGTGCAACAGGCTCCGGCGCGCAGAAGAATCCAACCCTCATTCCGGCAGAAAGAATCTTCGAAAACGAGCCGCAGTATATAACTCTTCCGTCCTCATCAAAGCTCTTTATCGTCGGGACATCGGTACCCGAAAATCTCAGTTCTCCGTAGGGATTGTCCTCGATTATAAGAAGATCGTATTTTCTTGCAAGCTCATATACCGCTTTTCTCTTTTCGAAGGAGGTTGTAATTCCGGACGGGTTCTGGAAGGTCGGAATAAGGTACAGCATCCTGACCCTCGGGTTATCCTTTATCAGCCTCTCGGTCATTTCGATATCGATTCCGTCCTCGCACATCTCAGCCCCGAGCGGTGTAACACCGAGAGAGCGGAACGCATTGAGCGCCCCGATAAACGAAGGATTTTCGCAGATGATCGCATCCCCCTCATCACAGACTGCCTTGCAGGCAAGCTCGATTCCCTGCTGTCCTCCGGATGTGATCACGGTTATGTTTTTTTCTGTGTCTATTTTAAATTTCGAGCGAAGCCGCAGGGCAACATCCTCGCGCAGCTTCGGATAGCCCTCTGTCACGCTGTACTGAAGTGCCGTTGTCGGGTCCTCTCTTAATATTCTTTCGGATGTTTTTGCAATAAAATCCACCGGAAACGATTCGGGGGACGGATTTCCGGCAGCAAGCGAAATTGCTCCCGGAGCGCCGAGACTTTTAAAGATCTCTCTTATTGCGGAGGGCTTCATCTCCCTCATTTTCTTTGAAATATAGTATTCCATATTGATATTCGCCTCTTATAAGCCGGCTCGTTTTAGCATGGCAGAATAACCCTTTAAAGCCGGTTTTATGCCTTACATATTCATTACAATCGGAAGGATCATCGGCTTTCTCTTTGTCCTTCCGTAGATGTATTTTGATATATCCGTCTTTATCTTGTTCTTATACTCCATCCAGTCGAGCGCTCCGTTTTCGAAACATTCCTCGATTGCATCCTTTGCGATTGTCCTAAGCTCCTCCATAAGCTCCTCGGATTCGCGGACATAGACAAAGCCTCTTGAAACGATGTCGGGACCCGAGAAGATCATCCTGCTCTGGGCATCAAGCGATGCGACAATGACGATAAGCCCGTCCTGCGCAAGATGGCGTCTGTCTCTTAAAACGATATTTCCGACATCTCCTACGCCGTAGCCGTCGACCATAACAACCCCGGACGGAACTGTTCCGTTGAATCTGAATGACGAATCGTCAAGCTCAACAACCTTTCCGACCTCGGAAATAATCGTGTTCTCCTGCGGTATTCCGACCGAGACAGCAAGCTTCTGATTCTGGACAAGGTGGCTGTATTCACCATGGACAGGCATGAAGAATTTCGGCTTGGTAAGAGCCATCATCATCTTGAGCTCCTCCTGGCATGCGTGTCCCGAAACATGAACCTCCTGAAGCGAGTTTCTTATAACCGACGCTCCGCACTTGAACACCTCGTTTATAACATTGTCAACCATCTTTTCGTTTCCGGGAACGGCGCTTGCGCTCAATACAACAATATCGTCCGGACCGAGCTGAACCTTGTCAAATTCGGAATATGCCATTCTGTAAAGACCGGACATCGGCTCTCCCTGGGTTCCGGTTGTGACGATTGTCACCTTTTCCTTTGCAAAGCGCTTGGTCTCGTTGATATCGATTATAACTCCGTCCGGAATATCCATATATCCGAGCCTGATTGCGGCATTTACCACATTGAGCATGCTTCTTCCGGTAATGGCTACCTTTCTTCCGTACTTTATCGACGTGTTGATAACCTGCTGAACGCGGTGGACGTTCGACGAGAAGGTCGCTATGATTATTCTCTTGTCGGTATTGCTTAAAAATATATTGTCAAGGGCAACTCCGACATTCTTTTCCGACGGAGTATGACCCGGATGCTCTGCATTTGTCGACTCACACATAAGAAGGAGCACGCCCTCGTTTCCGTACTCGCCGAGTCTTGTGAGGTTTATCATCTCTCCCTCGATCGGGGTGACATCGATCTTGAAATCTCCGGTATGGATTACGGTTCCGACCGGCGTTTTGATTGCAAGGCAGCACGCATCCGCTATCGAATGGTTTACACGGATAAACTCAATCGAAAAAACTCCGAGCCTGATCGTGTCTCCGGCAGAAACGCACCTCAGCTGCGGTTCAAAATCGTAGCTGTGCTCAAGGAATTTGTTTTCGAGAATTCCGAGCGTAAGCTTTGTTCCGTAAATCGGAACATTTATATTTCTTAAAACATACGGAATCGCTCCGATATGGTCCTCGTGACCGTGTGTAAGAAGTATTCCTCTTATCCTGTCCTGATTCTTTTCAAGATATGTCGTATCCGGAATTACAAGATCGATTCCGAGCATATCGTCGTCCGGAAATCCGAGTCCGCAGTCTATTACGATTATATCATCCTCATATTCAATGGCGGCAATGTTCTTTCCGATCTCATTCAGTCCGCCGAGTATCATTACCTTCAGTTTACTTTTGGCTTTTGATTTTTTTCTTGCCATTTCTTTCTCCTTTTCTTTTTTCTTTCTTACTTACTTTCTGACTCTACCCGGTTCAAAACACGTATGAACCCTTTTCTGACATTTCAAGCCGCGGCATAGATATAGCTATACATAAATCATGCATCAAACGCAAAAAAACGCTCAGATACTGAACGTTGTTGATTTTTTAAAATCCCGATCGAAGGACGGACTGCCAAACGCCCCACAGCTACCCGTATTTTTCCCTTCGGACGATGATTTTTTTCACGAACAACTATACTCATTAAGATTATATTCTAAATTTATTAACAATCATAACAGGATCATATGAACAGAGCATGAACCGAGAACCATATTTCCCCACAAAATGTGATTCCGGCTTACAAGAGAATATTTCCCGTGCTTTTCGGGCAAAATAGGCGTGTAACAGCTTTAATGTTCTTTTAAGAACGAAATTCATGAAATACTAAGATTATACGAAAGGGCGGCATACTATGTCAGCGCAAAAAAAGCACAATAATATTAAAAACGAAAAGAATTACAAAAAGCTCGATGCCGACTCGATAAGCGGATCAAAAAGAGCGGACGAGGCAATAAGGGCATACCGCGAGGATTCGTCGCCGCTCGGCAGCTACTCCGGTGTCACCTCCGCAATGGGTGGTCCGAAGCGCTCTGCAAGTCCTACAAGGGGCATTCCGAGACATGTTCCATATAATAACGACCCGATAGGCGGTCTCGGTCCGCAGGACATGATGGATTTTCCCGGAAGAAGCTATCTTCCCGGCACCGGAATTCCGGATGTGCCGTTTTTCGGCGAAGGAACCGTTTATGTAGCAGAAGACGAGCTGCCGGTTCAGGACGCGGATGATCTTTAAGGCTGCTTCCGGCTGCCGTTAAAGGTTCGGCAGGCTTTGATACAAGCAGACTTTGCCAAGACCAAAGACAGAAATCCGGGCATCTGCTGCCCGGAAAGATCTGTTTTGACTATTTAAGACTGTTTTCATCTAAAAAAGCATGCCTGCCCACATCCGTTCGGGCTGCGATCAGGATTTATTTAAGGATAAAAAACAGAGCCGAAGCGGCAGCACCGAAGGCAAATCCCAAAGCGAAGGTTATCAGTCTTTCTTTT
Source organism: uncultured Eubacteriales bacterium (assembly GCA_934447715.1). Lineage (GTDB taxonomy): Bacteria > Bacillota > Clostridia > Oscillospirales > CAG-272 > HGM12657. The sequence goes on from CAKSER010000004.1 coordinate 27,896, forward strand.
GCAGAAGCTGATTTTTTTGTCTTCAGACCTGCGGCATCCGGAAGCACAGTTTCCTCTCTTTTACACTGCAAAAGGCTTGCCTCGACAATTCTGTCCGCCTCGGTCATCATCTCATCTCTTCCGTACGGCAGCTGCCTGTCGTCATTTTTCATGATGAAATATGCCTCGTCGAACAGATCGCTTGCAATATTGCGGACAACAACCATCTTTTTCTGACATCCCTTAATCATTTTTACCTCCCCTTTACGGCATGTTTTTAATTACTTCAAGATCACTTTGCTATATTATTCAGCCGGCAAAGCCCGGAATATTCAAAAGGAGTTGATTTTATCAAAGCGATAATTATGGCAGGCGGCATGGGCAAGCGCCTAAGACCGCTGACCGACAACACACCGAAGCCGCTTGTCCCGGTCGGCGGCGTTCCGGTGATAAAGCGTCTTATAGACCTTCTTGAAAAGGAGGGAATCGACGAGGCGGTAATTACAACCGGATATCTTGCAGATAAGCTCGAAGACTACTGCTCCGGCATTGACACAAAAATCAGGCTCTCCTTTTCAAGAGAAGAAACGCCTCTCGGAACCGCAGGGGGTGTGAAGGAGGCCGCAAAGCATTTTGCTTCGGGTTCTTCGAATTCCTCGGGCTTTTCCTGCCCTTCGGAGCCGTTTATTGTAATCAGCGGAGATTCGGTTTGTGAAACCGATATAAGAGGCGCACTGTCCTTTCACAAAAGGTCAAAGGCGGATGCGACAATCGTTTTGACAAAAGCCGACAATCCTCTTGAATACGGAGTAGTCATCTGCGACGAAAACGGCAGAATTACCGAATTTGTCGAAAAGCCGTCGCTTTCGCACGCATATGCCGTCACGGTAAACACCGGAATATACATTGTAAACCCGAGCCTGCTTGAAAGGATTCCGGATAATGTAAGCTATGATTTCGGCTCTCAGCTGTTTCCCGATCTGCTTGAAAGAGGCTTTCGCCTTTTCGGCTTTGAGGACGGCGGCTATTGGTGCGACATCGGCGATCTTTCGTCCTATTATGAGGCAAACATGCGTTTTTCCGACGGCGAAAATGTCATCGGGAACGGCTGTAAAATCTCTCCGCTTGCGTCTCTTGACAGCTCGGTGCTGATGGACAATGTCGAAATCGAGGACGGATGCTCGGTTTACCGGTCGGTCATCTGCGAGGGCTGTGTAATCGGAGAGGGAAGCTCTGTCGGCAAGGGCTGTGTAATAGGTTCCGATTGCGTTATCGGCTCCGGCGCAGTGCTTGAGGACGGTGTTATAATAAAATCCGGCAGCAGAATCCCCGACGGGCTGATTATGCGCAGATCGTCGGCTATAGGGAGTGTAAGGCAGGCATCCGAGCTGCTTTTCGATTACGGAATTCGCTTTGAAATGCCGAAAATGGGCGAACAGTTTCTGTTCAGGCTCGGAATGGCAATTGCCGAAACGATGAAGGCGTTTAATTTAAGCTCCGCAGCCATGATGAACTCGGAGGAGACAGTCTGCCATCGGCTGATCCGCGGACTGCGCTCGGGAGGGGTCGAATGCTCCTTTCTCGGTGTCGGATTTGAAGCTGCGGCAGCCTCTGCTCCTCGCCTTTTGGGGGTAGACATCTCTGTTTTTGCCTGCCAAAAGGATGAAATCTTTTCGGTATATCTTTTTGACAGGAACGGTCTTTACCCCTCAAGAGACTTTGAAAGAAAGCTGATACTTTTTCTTACCGAGGCTGACAAAAACGAAAGCAGCCGGGCTGACGCTGCAGGATATCCGAGTAATATCGGAGAGGTAAAAAGGCTTGATTTCCTTGACGAAATCTATCTTCCCGAGCTTATCAGCGTTATAAAGAAGCAGGAATTGCAGCAAAACACTCCGATTGTAACGGTTAACCGTGACAATCTGCCGTCGCTGTATCTTACGCGTGCGCTGATTGAAGCAGGAATTCCGATCGGCACCGAAGAAGACGGCAGCAAAAGGGTAAAAATGACATTTTCGCTTAGCCCGGACGGAAAGGATGTGTTTGTATGCGTAAACGACGGCAGCTCCGAGCCGCCGGAGGACTATATCTGCATCGATTTTTATCATGTCATTGCTCTTCTCTGCCGCGAACTTTGCAACGAGGGCAAGAAATTTTCGCTGCCGGTAACTATTCCGCAGGTGCTTAAAAGCAGGCTTAGTATGCTTAACGGCCAAGAGATACCGACCTATTCAAGCTGCCCGTGCGACAAAACAGAGGCCGAGGCAAGAGGGCTGGCTGCCACCCATCCGGAGCTTACCGACGGACTGTTTGCCTCTGCTTTTCTGATATCGCTGATTGTAAAAAAATCGGCAGAGGGAATTTCGGTAAGCAGGCTACTTTTTGACCTTCCGTCCTTTTTTGTAAGCCGTGATGAGCTCGAAGCGGACACAATCTCCTCGATTTCAGCAATTTCAAAGGTCGGAACGCCGTCAAAGGAAGGTGTCGCTATCCGCTACAGCGGCGGATTTGTCCGCGCAGTTCCCTCCGGAAAGGGAATTCGCCTTACCGCCGAGGCTGCATCCGGAGAATACGCGTCCGAGATTCTCGATATATCAAAGAAAAAGCTTTCAGAGCTTCTTAAAAATCCGCCCCGAGCCTGAAAAGCACGCCGTTTTAGGCTGAGGCTAAGCCTAAGAGCCGCAAAGCTGTAGGGGAGCCGTTTTCGGCTCCCTTTTTGTGGGGTCGACAGGGCTTTTGCGGAAATTGAGCAACCCTGCCGCTTCTTTTCGCCTTTAACCCATCAAAACGATGCGCATATAATAGACCAAACGCGAAAAAGCACTGAAAGGGCGATGTGAATTTATGAAAAGACCGTGCATTGCAATAAGCGCGGCATTTGACGAAAGCGGAAAGGCAAAAATAAGCCCCACCTACTTCGGCGCATTATACGCAGCAGGTGGGGTCGGTTCGATAGTAGAAAGAGAACCTTCTTCGGTTTTAAGCTATGCAGACGAGTACGACGGCTTTCTTTTTGCCGGTGGAGATGACATTCATCCGAAAAGATACGGCAAAGCAATCCTTTTCGATTCGGTCTGTCCCGAGCCCGAAAGAGACGAGTTCGAGCTTGCTCTTCTTTGCGCCGCATACAGAACCGGGAAGCCGATTCTCGGCATCTGCCGCGGAATGCAGCTGATAAACGTTTTTTTCGGCGGCACGCTTTTTCAGGACATTAAGTGCCATATGCAGTCAGAGCCGAAAACCGAGCAGCCGTTTACTGCAAAAATCCTTAAGGATTCCCTCCTTTACTCGATTGTAAAAAAGGACGAGATCAAAATAAACAGCTTTCATCATCAGGCGGTATCTGCTGTCGGAGGAGGGCTTACAGTCTCTGCAACAGCCCCCGACGGGATCGCCGAAGCAATCGAATTAAAGAATGAATCCGAGCCGATGTCAAAAAATTCGTCCGGGGGCTTTTTGCTCGGTATACAGTGGCATCCGGAACTGCTTTTTAAAAAAGACAGCTCGGCAATGCAGATTTTTACGGCGTTTATCCAAGCAGCTCTTTAAAGAACTCAAGGATCCTGAAGCGCAGGACATATTTCGGATTCTCTGTTTCGGTGAGAACCTTTACCTGATCAAGGGTAAACCCTGCCTGAACAAGCACCTCATCGGGTCTTGATGCCGAAAGGCAGAGCGGTGGAAAAAGTACGCACCACCAGTTGTGCCCTTCTGCACTTCCGATCGATATCCTAAGCGAGCAATACTCTCCGGACGGCAGCCTTACTCCTTCATATTCTCTTTCCGGATAGCTCTCCTTACCGAGCTCTACCGTGCTTCTGTCCTTTACCCCGTTTGCCTCAAGAATTCTGTCTGAAACCTCTTTTATTTCGTCAAGATGCATTCCGAGTGCCTCTTTTGCCTCATCGACATTGCTGCAATTCTTAGTTATGCTGCCTACATATTCAAGAACCCCGTCGCGGACAAGGAGCTTAATCTTCTGATCCTCATCGCTGTCTGAATTTGCAAGCACATGAAGACGGATGACCTTCTCATAGACTGCCTCCTCGCCTCTTATCGGGAGAACCGGCAGCAAAAATACAAAAGACAGCGTGACAGCTGCGATTATTATAAGTACCTTCTTTGCTTTCATTTATTAATTTCCGCCTTTCATTTTTTCCTTTTGTTGTAAAACGATTTTCGTCCCACCGCAAAGGATTTATTCATGAAATTCAGAAAAAAGCAGCAAAAAAACAGCCCCGAACACCGGAGCTGTTTTTCGTTTCATTTTATTTGGCTTATTTGACACCTCATTTGGCGCCTTTAATGCCGTTTCGCACGGTCACGCACAGTTTTAAACAAAGCGGATTTTTTATTTTCTTTCAACAAAGGAAAGATCATATCCGGCAAGGTATCTGCTGAGCATGACATAGTCCTGCTCCGAAACGACCTCATCCTTTTTTACGTCCGCTGCATTTTCGTTTATCTCTACATTCCAGCCGGCAAGATATCTTCCGAGCATAACAGCGTCCTTTTCGTCAACAATTCTGTCGTCATTGCAGTCTCCCGGCAGATTTTCGTATATTGTAAGCTCGCAGTCGGAATTGAGAATGAACTTACCGCCGTATATTGTCTGCGGAATGGTGACAAGGCTGTATACACCATCCTCCATCTTCGGCTTTAGTACAAAGCGCAGTGTCGTTTCCTTTTCGGGATTGTTTAAAACAACTCTCAGCTGACCGTCGCTTACAACAGTAGCCGAAACATCGTCTCCGCTTGCAGACAGGAACCTCATGATGTTCTTGTTATAGTTTACAAGAGTTTCATACGTCCCTTCAGAGTTGCATTTTTCGAATTTCAGCGTCGTGGTGAAGGCTTCTCCCGGCTTTGCCGTCACATCTGTCAGGGTGGCAACCGGCCTTGTCGGTTCTCGGTCGCTCAGCTTATATTTATACAGCCAATCGGTCTCCATAAGATAGCTGACACCCTGATCCCAGACATTATGTGCCAGTCCTATATACTCTGTATAAAATATCTTATTTTCCCCGTATGCCTTTATGGCATTGACCATATTTCTCGAATTCTGAGGATAGACAATCGTATCCTCGCTTCCATGGAAGACATAGATCGGGATTTTTGAAAGCCTTCTTGCAGCAGATGTATTATACCATCCGCAAATCGGGCTTCCGGCAGCAAACAGCTCGCCTCTTAAGGACAGGAAATTCCAGGTTCCGTACCCACCGTTCGAGTATCCCAAAACATAAACGCGGTCACGGTCTACCGGATATTTTCGCAAAATCTCTTCAAGAAGTTTAAAAGTTGCATCTGCCCACTCTCCTGTCCAGCCTTCTCCCTTCGGAAGCTGAGGAACGACAAAAAACGTCTCATAGGCATTTTCACTTTCTGTATTGCGGAAAAAGCTCGATATTGTATTGAGCTGTGTTTTGTTGTCGTTTCCGTTCTCTCCCAAACCGTGCAGATAGAGAATAAGCGGATACTTTCTTGTTCCGTCGTAATAGGTGGGGGTTTTAAAGCGGTAAAATAAAGTCATATCCTCGTTGTAAACATATGCCTGTCTGTCAAAGTCGATCTCCGGTCTTACCGGCTGTATCGAGCTGCCGTATGCAAATGCCGAAACAGTCATTAAAGCGGCAAAAAACAGAGAGACAATGGCGGTTAAAAGCTTTTTTTGCGTTTTTTTCAATTTGATTCCTCCAAAATATGTTTTACAAGGCAGTTTTAAGCCCTTTGCGAAAGTAAGGGTGAAAACCTTCATATTAAGCCTTAACTTTTACCGATTATAACCTGTTACAAGGCCAGAACCGGCAGGGTCAGTTAATTTCCGACCGATATTTCCGCTTTATATAAAAAGTTACCTGTACAGTGTTACAGAAAGCAACTTGAATTTTTCGTCATTGCACTTAAACGCCAGCTTGTGCGCTCCTGCGCCGAGCTTAAGCTCCTTTGCCGCAATCTCTGTTTTTCCGTCTGTTCCTCTTGCAGAGATAAGTCCTCTTGTGTTTCCGTCAAACAGCGCATTTACGGATATCTGTGTAAGCGGATTTTCATCTGCCGAATATTCAACGGCAATTGCATAGCGGACACCGTCTTCGAGCTCGAAGCTGTATACACCGTCATTTTGCGAAAGCTCTGCGACCTTTTCCATCCTGCTTATATCAAGCTCGGATGTGCTTTCGAACTCTCCGCTTCTCTCGGCTGCCCTTTCAAACTCGCGCGTTGTCATGAGGAACTTGCAGATATTCTTTGCGCATCTCTGAACGGCTCCGCGGTTATAGCTTCTGTCTGCCAGGCCGTCAACGATGTTGGAGGCAACCGCCGCGCTGTTCTGAACGACCATATAAAGATCATTCTGGGACTGAAGCATTGCTCTGTCGTCCTCACGCGACTCCGGACAGTCGACATCCTCGTTTTTAAGCGACCACCAGTCGGTCATTACAATTCCGTCAAAGCCCCACTCTCCGCGCAGGACAACCGTGTTGAGGTCATATGAGCTTGCGGTATGTATGCCGTTTACAAAGTTATAGGAGGTCATGATCGCGCGGACATCGCTTCCTCTTACCGCCATTTCAAACGGCTTTAAATAGATCTCTCTCGACGCTCTTTCGGAAAGCACCGAATCGTGATGGTCACGCTTGATCTCCTGTGCGTTTGCATAAAAATGCTTGATTGTGCAGTCGACTCCGGCATTTCTGAAGCCGTTTACCGATGCAATCGCAACTCTTCCGGCAAGATACGGATCCTCCGAGTAATACTCGAAGTTTCTTCCGTTGAGCGGAACGCGGTGAATGTTTATACCGGGTCCTAAAAGCACATCGACCTTGAACGCAACCATTTCCATGCCCTCAAAGGTGTGCATTTTCTCGATCAGCTCCGGATTGAACGAGCAGCCGAGAAGTGTTCCGATCGGCATGCTGGTAGCGCAGGTTCCGTCATCCATTCTTAAGCCCGACGGGCCGTCTGCGGTTGCAACAATCGGAATTCCGTACGAAAGAAGACGGTCGGTCACTCCGCCGAAGCAGCCGGAAAGACCCGGTGTTACCTTTTCGGAATGCATGCCCTCTCCCTTTACAAGGCAGGCAAGGTCAAAATCCGAAAGCTGGGCGATAAACTCGTCCATTGTGTTCTTTTTGCTCTTGACATCCGCCAGCTTGATTCCTAAATCCTCGGTCTGTCTGATCTCGGCAGGCATTCCCTCGCGGATTCTTCTTTTAAGGTCATAGCTTCTTTTCGGAACATCCTCAAAAGCCTCCGGATGCTCGGGGTTGCCGGAATATTTCAGTCTCTTGAAATTGCGGACGGGAGAAAGCGCCTCGGTGCACTGTCTTGTAACATATGTCTTTTCCACATGATACGAAAGAACCGCGGTTTTTCTGCGGACATCCCTTGCTATATAGACTGTATAGTCTCCCTCTTCAAGAACATATGCGCTCTTGTGACCGGTAATTCCCGAGTCATCATATGCCGCCATGTCGTCAAGGCAGAATTCCATTTCAAGCGTCTCCGACTCGCCGGGTGCAAGCAGCTTTGTTTTTTTAAACTGGCAAAGCTCGGATTCCGGTCTGCCGAGCTTTCCGTTCGGCGCACTGAAGTATACCTGTGCAACCTCTTTTCCCGGCACATCGGAGGTGTTTGTAATCTTAACGCTGACCTTTACGGTTTTTCCCTCTACCGATCCCTTCATTTCGGAAAAATTGAAGGTGGAGTATGAAAGGCCGAAGCCGAAGGGATATTTTACGCATCCCTTTTTGAAGGTTTCAAAATATCTGTAGCCTACATAAATATCCTCGTAATATACATTTCTGTCAGGATTGCCGAAGCTCTTTAACGAAATGTGATCCTCAAGGCTGTTTGTAATCGTATCGGACAGCTTTCCGGACGGATTGACCTTTCCCAGAATAACGTCGGCTGTGGCTCTTCCGCCTTCCATTCCGCCCTGCCATGCATAAAGGATCGCACCGATTCCGTACAGATCCGCAAAGCGCATGTCGATCACGTTTGAGACATTCATTATAACCGCGACCTTGTCAAAGTACTTTGTCACCTTTGCGCAAAGCTCCTCCTCGAGCTCGGAAAGAGTGCAGCAGCCCTTTTCCATCGTATTATCAAGACCCTCGCCTGCGGTACGGCCGATTATAATAAGCGCCTTGTTCGATGTCTTTGCAGCCTTTTTTACTACCTCCTCATCGATCGGCATTTCCGGCTGATGCCAGGGAAGCGTCCAGCTGTTTGTCATGTCGACCGGGTTTTCCTTTGCCCAGTCCTTATAAATGCCGTACAGCTCCTCGTTGATCTTCATTCCGCCCTCGATCAGGCTGTCCGGAATGTTTGTTATATACTCTACATTTACCGATCCGCCGGAGCCGGTTCCGCTCTTGTAGTAATCTATCTGTGTTCTTCCGAAAACGGCAACATTGTCATTTTCGGTTACCGGGAGAATCCTGTTCTCGTTCTTTAAAAGAACCATTCCCTCTGTCGCCATCTGCCTTGCGACCTCTGCAAACTCCTTTATCGGCTTCGGCTCAAGCTCCGAAAGCTTATATCCGAGCAGCTCGTTGTTTTCGTATGTCATTGCTTTACCTTTCGATTTTTCGGCATTTCTGCGTGATGTTATACATATTTAATTATACCGATCGGAATTTCCTTTGTCAATACATATAAAAGCATTGGGCACTTGTTAACAAATATGTAAAACAAAATACACCGCAGCAGATTGACAAACAGCTGTCAAAATGTTAAAATCGATTTGGTTTATAACTTATTTCGGCAGTACAGCCGTATTGCAAAAAACGAGGTTTTGCCAATGGAAACAAATAAAAGAAAAATGACGCTCGGATTTATCGGAGACAGCATTACAGCCGGTGTGGGAGCGACATCGAACGAAAACAGATGGTCCACAGTTCTCTGCAGGGCTCTTGACGCAGATGAAATCAATCTTGCAGTTTCCGGAAGTGTGTTAAGCGACTCTCCGAGATATTACTGCGAAAGACAGAGGCTTCCGGAGCTTACGCCGTGCGACATTCTTTTTGTTGCACTCGGCATCAACGACTGGCAGGTTGCCTGCAAGGACGGAAAAACGATCGTCTCTCCGTCAAACGCGGTCCCCGGCGCGTCATACTGCGGTCCCGGATCTCCCGATTCGGATGACACAAGCACGCTTTACGGTGCAATGAAGCGCTTTTGCTCCGACATCCTCGAAAAGAAAAAGACCGAAGGCTTTGAAAACACCCGTGTAATCTTTCTCACTCCGCTTGTAATGGCTGAAAACCCCTGCCAGATAAACGAAAAATACCATTACGAAAAGGATCTTAAAAACATTTACGGCTCGACGATCAAGGACTACTGCAATATCATAAGCAAGGTCGCCGCCTCCTTCGGCCTTGATGTAATCGACACCCACGAGCTTGCCGGAATTTATTATAACAGCGAAGAGGACTCGACAGCAGACGAGCTGCTTAACGACGGCCTCCACCCAAACGACAAGGGGCACAGAAAAATCGCAGAGACCGTGCTTAAAAATCTGTAATTAATTTTTAATTTTAAAAAGGGGAAATATCATGAAAAGAACAATGAAAATCAAGCTCGCTGCTCTTTTGCTCGCGATCCTGACCGCGGTCATGTCGACAGCTGCATCGGCATATGTAACCAAATACGGGTTACAGATCGGCGACCTGAACGAGGACGAGGAGGTAAACGAGATCGACTACGTTTGCCTTGCAAGATATCTTGCCGGATGGGATGTCGATATTGCGCTTGAGGCGGCAGACATCGACTATGACGGAGGTGTCGACGAGCAGGACGCTATCATGTTTGCAAGAAAGAACGCCGGATGGGATGTCGCAAGCAAAAAAGAAAAGCTTGCAGAGGAGCTTAAGGGCAAAACCTTCTGCTTTGTCGGAGACAGCATCACCTGCGGAGTCGGGGCAACATCGAACGCAAACAGATTCTCTACAAAGGTATCAAAACGCATGGAGGCTCTCGAGCAGAACATTGCAATCTCCGGAAGCACGATCTGCACCGGCGGCGACTATGTTTCCGATATGGTAAACTTCGATCGGATCAAGAAAGCCGACGTTATCTTTGTTGCAATGGGAGTAAACGACTTCAATGCATCGATGAACAAGGAAATGTACGGTCCCGGCGAAAAGGGTCTTGCAGAAAAGGATTCCACAACCTTCTACGGCGCGCTCGAAACAGCCTGCGAATTCTTTACCGAATACAAAAAGACAACAAAGCCGAACCTCCGTGTAATCTTCCTCACTCCGCTGATTTCAAGCCCCGAGGCATGCACCGGCGGTCCTTACACATATGATAACGAAGCAAAGAACAAGTTCGGTTTAACACGCCGCGACTACTGCGAAATAATTCTCGATGTTGCAGGCGAGTACGGATTTGAGGCCATCGACACAAACCTCGTCTCCGGAATCTACTATAACAGCCAAGAGGACGAGACTGTAAGCAAGTATTTAAACGACGGTCTTCATCCGAACGACGCAGGCTACGACAAGCTCACCGAGGTAATCCTTTCGTATCTTCTCGGCGACATTCCGAACGCAGAAAAATAAAATGCCGTCCTTTAAAAGGACAGGCTGATTATCCCGATTAAAAATTATAAAACGATATAAAAAAGTCAGTTCGCTTTGAACTGACTTTTTTGCTGTATACACGGCTCTGTGCACGTCTAAAACCGAGACTGTGCAAAGGCTTATACGCTGTACTTTTCAAGATATCTCTTATATTCCTCGCCGAACTGCCTGCTTTCGGTTCTGGCTCTTTTAAGTGTTTCGTGAAGATTGAGGTTGTGCTCAGCGTGGTCTATGACACATCCGGCGATATTCGAGCAATGGTCGCTGACGCGCTCCATGTTGGTAACAAGATCCGACCAGACAAATCCGACCTCAACAGAGCATTTTCCGTCCTGCATGCGAAGAATGTGATCTGTACGGAGCCTGTCCTTAAGCACATCGATTACCTGCTCAAGCGGTTCTACCTCTGTCGCCTTCTGAATATCGGAATCCTCAAAAGCATCCTGCGAAAGATCAAGAACCTCCTTTACGGCATTTGCCATAACCTCATATTCCTTTAGGGCATCCTCTGTAAGCGACAGCTTCTTGTCTCTTAATTCCTCTGCCGACTCAAGGATGTTTACCGCGTGGTCTGAAATGCGCTCGTAGTCGCCTATGACCTTTAAGAGCGTCGTTGCCTCCTCGCTTTCCTGCATTCCGAGCTTCATAGAGCTTACCTTGATAAGATAGGTGCCTAAAATATCCTCATACTCGTCGCATCTGCTTTCGGCATCCCTGATTTCGGCCGCAACCGCCGGCGAATAGGCTGTAAGGCTGTCAAGAGCCTTTTTCAGCGCATCCCCCGCACATTCCGCCATCCGGATTGCAACCGCCTTGCTCTGTGCGAGGGCAAGCGACGGGGTTGCAAGAAGACGCTCATCAAGCTCGCTTTTCTTTTCCTTTTCCTTCGAATCCGGAATGATGACACAGACAAGCTTTTCAAGCAGATTGCCCATCGGCAGCATCAGCATGGTGCAGAGGACATTGAATATCGAATGGATAACCGCAATTCCGAAAAGCGACGCCGGGCTTTCGAGAATGGGAGGAGCAAAAACGGCTTTGCCTATGCAGTATACTGTAAGCCAGACAACCGTTCCGATCACGTTGAAGGAAAGATGAACCATTGCGGCGCGCTTTGCGTTCTTACTTGCTCCGACAGAGGAGATCAGCGCCGTTACGCAGGTTCCGATGTTCTGACCCATAATGATCGGCACCGCAGCGCCGTAGGAAACCGCTCCGGTCGACGCAAGCGCCTGAAGTATTCCGACGGATGCGGAGCTTGATTGAATAATCGCGGTAAGTATTGCGCCTGCAAGGACTCCGAGTATCGGGTTTGTAAACAGAAGAAGAATATCCGTAAAGGCAGGAACGTCCTTAAGACCGGAAACCGCACCCGACATCGTCTCCATGCCGTACATCAGGGTTGCAAACCCGAGCAGGATCATGCCGGTGTCCTTCTTCTTGTCGTTTTTGCAGAACATGAAGAAGATTATTCCGGCAAGTGCCAGAATCGGTGTAAACGACGAGGGCTTTAAAAGACTTATCACCGTGCTCTTGCTGTCGATTCCGGCAAGGCTGAGTATCCATGCGGTAACCGTCGTACCGATATTGGCACCCATAATTACATTTATAGACTGGCGGAGAGTCATCAGCCCGGAGTTTACAAATCCGACAACCATTACGGTCGTGGCAGACGAGCTCTGAATAATCGACGTAACCCCGAGCCCTGTAAGAAGTCCTGCGACCCTGCTTCCGGTCAGCTTTCCCAAAACCGCCTTAAGACTGCCTCCGGCTCTTCGCTCAAGCGCCTGTCCCATGAGGCTCATTCCGAACAGGAACAGACACAGTCCTCCGATCATTGTAAGAAAATTAAAAATGTCCATTTATTATACTCACTCCCTATTGTTGAAATGAGTATAACAAACGGACATCAAATCGATTATCAAAGAATTGTAAAATCCGTGTAAAATCGAAAAAGGGCGGCATTTTTTTCAAAATTCCGGCATTTTTAAATCAGGGAGTGTCAAAAAATCTGATTTTTGTCTTAAAACCGTTTTAAAACCGGATATGCCTTTGAATTCTGCCGCCTATTTCTCTTTTATCAGCCCTTTTCCTTTATCAGTCCTTTTCCTTTGGAAAGGCGACAGTAAAGGTAGTTCCGTGACCGACACTGCTTTCAACCTTAACCTCGGCGCCGTGGACTATTGCGGCATGCTTTACAATCGAAAGTCCGAGTCCGGTTCCGCCGACCTCCTTTGAGCGGCTCTTGTCCACACGGTAAAACCTCTCGAAAATCCTCTCCTGCTCCTCCTGCGGAATGCCGATTCCGGTATCCTTTACCGAAAGAACCGCCTTGCCTGAAGTATTTTTTATATTCATCGTGACGCTTCCACCGCTTTGATTATACTTTATCGCATTGTCACAGAGGTTATACATAATCTCCGAAATAAGGCTCGGAATGCCGTTTATGACCGCGCTCTCGCCTGTCAGAGTAAAGTTGATCTTCTTGTCCTCCGCAATCGGCAAAAGATTGCGGTAGGTGGTCTTTGCAAGCTCATAAAGATCGGTTTTTTCAAAATCATAGCTGCTTGTGTTTTCGTCAAGATGTGAAAGCTCGATTATATCCTCGACAAGCGCAATCATACGCTTTGCTTCCGAATAAATCTGCGAAGAGAACGCCTGCACATCGTCCGGCTTTACCATTCCGTTTGCAAGCAGCTCGGCGCATCCGGATATGCTCTGCAACGGTGTTTTCAGCTCGTGGGAAACATTGGCGGTAAACTCGCGACGCGCCGCCTCTGCCTTCTCCTTTTCGGTTATGTCAAACACGATCAGGGCAATTCCGCATATTCTTCCGTCTGTTGCAATCGGGCTTGCGTTGAACTGATATTCCTTCTGATCGATTGCGATTATTTTTTCAACATGCTCGCCGTTTGCCGCGGTATGAAGAAGCTCCTGAAGCTCATATGAGCTGTTGAAGATCAGAAGATCCTTTCCTATGCAGTAGCGGCTGATCTTGAGTATTCTTGACGCCGCCTTATTTATGCTGAGTACATTTCCGGTCTTTCCGAGGAGAATAATTCCCTCATGCATGTTCTCTGTTGCGGCATCAAATTCCATCTTCTTTCGCTGAAGCTCGTTTTCCTGAAGCTTAAGCTGATTTTTCTGGCTTATAAGCCGGTCGAGAAGCGGCGAAAGCTCCTCATATGCATCCTTTGCATCCGGGCTGTCAAGATCAAGCTCGTTAAGCGGCTTTACAATCTTCTTTGACAGACGGTAGGCAAGAAGCACCGACAGAACAATTGCGATTGCGGCAATCACTATAACAGGCTGCAGCATTCCCATGATCAGCGCCCATACCGAAAGATGTGTTGACGAAAGGCGCAGAACCGAGCCGTCCGAAAGCCTTTGTGCGCAGTAGAGCTGGCGCTCTGTAAGCGTTGTGGAATATCTTGAGCTCTGTCCGAAGCCTGTATCTATTGCCTGCTTGATCTCCTCGCGCTCGAGGTGATTTTCCATATCGGAGGAGTTTGCCTTGTTGTCAAACAGAACCGAGCCGTCCGGCGCGATCCATGTCACACGGTAATCCCCGTCCTTAATCCGGTCAAGATAGCTTTTTCCGCTCTCCTCGACGGCAGCGGCAGCTATGGATGTTTCATTTTTCAGCCCCTTCATCTGCATCGCAGAGAAATAATCGTACAAAACTCCCATTATCAGAACAAATGAGGCAAGAAGCACTGCCACCGTGGCAATGCAGATCGAACGAAAAATCTGTTTTTTCATTTTTTAATCCATTGCTTTCTAGGCTGAGGATATCCTTTCTTCAGAATTTTAAAAATCCGGTAAAATCTTTAGGCTGTCATCTAAGCTGCCCCTTGTTATCCGGATTGTTCCGGGCTGTCCATTCTGTAGCCGACTCCGCGGACGGTCGAAATGCAGTTGCCTGCCTTTCCGAGCTTTGTGCGCAGCGTTCCGATGTGAACATCCACCGTTCTTGTTTCTCCTACATAATCAAGCCCCCAGACCTTTTCAAGGAGCTTGTCTCTTGTAAATGCAATTCCGACATTTTCAGCAAACAGCATCAGAAGCTCGAATTCCTTTAGGGTAAGCACAACCTCTTTTCCGTCTGCCTTAACTCTGTGTCTTAATCGGTCTATTTCGATTTGTCCGACCTTGATTATATCATTACTTGTCTTCGGGCCGGCTCTTCTGAGCACTGCTTTGACCCTTGACACCATTTCCATCATTCCGAACGGCTTTGCAAGATAGTCGTCCGCACCGAGATCAAGTCCGATTACCTTGTCATACTCGGTTCCCTTCGCCGTTGCCATCACAATCGGAATATCGGCGGTTACGGGGTTAGATCGGAGCTTTTTGAGAATAGAAATACCGTCCTCGCCCGGAAGCATGATATCAAGAAGAATAAGCTCCGGTCTTTCGGTTTTTAAAGCCCTCCAAAAATCCTCGGGAAGCGAAAAGCCCTTTGCCTCAAAGCCGGAGGCAAGCAGGGTATATATCACCAGCTCACGGATTCCGTTGTCGTCTTCAACACAGTAAATCATATTTGCTCCTCTCTTTCGTATACAGAATACATCAGCTTCGTAATGTTTGTTATCGGTCTGATGTAAAATCCATGTAAAATGTCTGTTTTTACATACAAATTACATACAAGAACCGCCCATTAAGAGCTTTTTTACTGTATACTCTCTCTTCAAGAGCAGTATATCATCTTTTTTTGATTCCGTCAATTGCCGGATGCCTAAAAGCATGCCAAAGCTAGGCAAAAAAGCCGTTTAAAGCAGCCCTTGTCGGTTTATATAAGACTCATGGTGCTTTAAACGGCAGAAAATACTGATACGGGCATATCCCGATAGCTTCTTTAAATCTCGTGAACACCGGTGACCGAAAATGCCACCCACTGTGCAATATTTACCGCATGGTCTCCGATACGCTCAAAATATTTTGCAATCATTAGAAGATCGATTGCATATTCCCCGTCCGACGGATTTCCGGTTATCATCGAGATAAGCGTCTGCTTTACTCGTAAAAACGCGTCGTCGACAACATCGTCATAGTCCACGACCGACCTTGCAAGAGTAAGATCTCCGCTCACATATGCATCGATACTGTCTGTAACCATCTTGATCGTTGCCTCTGCCATTACGCGGATATCGCGGCACTCGTCTCCGGTTCTTCCGTTAAGGAAGGTGATTATCTCTGCAATATCCTCCGCCTGATCTCCTATGCGCTCCATGTCTGTAACCATTTTAAGCGCCGCCGAGATTACTCTTAGGTCCTTTGCAACCGGCTGCTGCTGAAGAAGAAGCTTCAGACAAACCGATTCTATCTCTCTTTCCATCTGATCAATCTTGCTGCCGTTTTCCTTTGCCTTTGCGGCATCGCTTATATTCCCGTCAAGCAGAGCCTTGACGGAAAGGGCGATTATGCTCTCGCACTCCGCGCCCATTTCGGTCATCTTTCTGTTTAGTAATTCCAACTGCTCATCGAATCTGCTTCTCATGCTTTTTTCTCCGTTTTCCGCTTTATTTCGATTTACTTTGATTTACTTTAATATATTTGATTTATTCCGGTCTGCTTTTAAGCCCTCTTACAGCCTTTCGATCAGCTTCGGCAGCACCGGCTCGAATTTTACGCCATAGCGGTGGGTCGGATCCGGAATTGTATTCTTAATGCACTCAAGCGTATAGTCTGCCGCAATAACGGCGGCTTCATACACCGATTTTCCCCTGACATATGCTCCGGTAAACGCCGATGAATATATATCTCCGGTTCCGTGACAGCCCTCCGACACCTTGTCGTGTCTGTAATAGCTTAATTTTTCTCCGCCCGACACGACAACTCCGCTATCCCCCGGCTTATATCCGACTCCGGTCAGAACAACAGTAAAATCGCCGTTTTCGTGAAGAGCCGAGATAAGCTCCTTTACATATTTTTCGTCATACTGCTCCTTATACGGAATTCCGGTAAGAAGACATGCCTCGGTAATATTCGGAAGAATAATGTCGGCATCAAAAGCAAGCTTTTTCATCTCGTTTACAAATTCACTTTCAAAGCCGGGATAAAGCTTTCCGTTATCAGCCATTGCCGGATCGACGATTTTCTTCCCGTTTTCGGTCAGCGTGTTTTTTACTATATCCTTTACATATTCAATCTGCTTTGCACTTCCGAGATATCCGGTATAGACTGCCGAAAACTTAATCCCTTCCTTTTCCCAGTGTGCAAGTATCTTCGGCATGTCATCCGTCAGATCCCTGAAAGTGTATCCGGTAAATCCGCCGGTGTGCGTTGAAAGCACCGCGGAGGGAAGGATTGCGGTTTCGATTCCGCAGGCGGAAAGAATCGGCAAAGCCACCGTAAGAGAGCACTGCCCGACGCAGGAGATATCCTGTATTGTAAGTATACGCTTGTATTCCATTTCTTTACCTCATATTTTGTGCTGTTTGGCACTTTTTATATCGTAATCTTTTTGTATTTCTATTATCCGAATCTGCCGGTAATATAGTCCTCCGTGCGTTTATCCTGAGGATATGAGAAGATCTTTTCGGTGTCGCCGAATTCGATCAGCTCACCGAGAAGGAAGAACGCGGTGCAGTCGGAAATTCTTACAGCCTGCTGCATATTGTGGGTGACGATAATTATCGCATATTTGTCCTTTAGCTGCAGGACAAGCTCCTCTATACGGGAGGTGGAGATCGGGTCGAGAGCCGATGTCGGCTCATCCATCAAAAGCACCTTCGGCTTGACCGCGAGTGCACGGGCAATGCAGAGCCGCTGCTGCTGACCGCCGGAAAGACCGAGCGCGTTCTTTTTCAGTCTGTCCTTTACCTCGTCCCAGATCGCGGCTCCGCGAAGAGATTCCTCGACAATCTCATCAAGCTTTGCCCTGTTTGTTATTCCGTGGGTTCTCGGTCCGTAGGCGATATTGTCGTATATGCTCATCGGGAACGGATTCGGCTTCTGGAACACCATTCCGACATCCCTGCGGAGCTCGTTTACATCCACGTCCTTGTCGAAAATGTTCTTGCCGTTATAGCAGACATCTCCTGTGATTTTTACGGTCGGAACAAGATCGTTCATACGGTTGAGCGTCTTTAAAAATGTCGATTTCCCACATCCCGAGGGCCCTATCAGCGCGGTTATGCTGTTATCCGGTATTCCGATGTTTATATCCTTTAACGCGTGTGTTTCTCCGTACCACAGATTCAGCTTACTTGCCGTAATTATTTCGTTCATACATTTCTCCTTTTTGCAAAGTGTTTTCCGACCAGCGCCGCCAAAAGATTGATAAGCAGCGTGAGCACCATGAGTATTGCGGCGATCGCAAATGCGACTCCGAATTCTCCCTCTTCCTTTGCATATACATAAAGAGCCACCGTAAGAGTTGCTCCCGGGCTTACAAGCCCTGTTACAATTCCGTTTATTACATGTGCAAAGCCGGCAGTGAACAGCAGCGCAGCCGACTCGCCTAAAATTCTTCCGACAGAGAGAATACAGCCGGTAACAACACCGTCGATGCATCCGGGCAGAACAACCGTGCGAATTACGCGCCACTTCCCGGCACCGAGCCCGAACGCGCCCTCTCTGTAGCTCTGCGGCACCGTTTTAAGGCTCTCCTGAGTCGTTCTCATTACGGTCGGCAGATTCATAATTACAAGTGTAAGGGCTCCTGCAAGAAGGCTTGTTCCGAAATTGTTTGAAAACAGGAGCATTCCGGCAAGACCGTAGATTATCGAGGGGATTCCGGAAAGCGTCTCCGCCGCATATTCGATTACGGCTACGACCTTCTTGTTTTTTGCATATTCCGTAAGATAGATTGCCGCTCCCACACCGAGCGGAAGAACGATAATCAGGGTGGCAAGGACGATATATACCGTGTTTAAAATATCCGGGAGTATTCCGACCCTTCCCATAATAACGCTCGGCTTTGTCGTGAGGAACTCAAGGGAAATGTTCGGCACGCCCTTTATAAACACATAAAGGAGCATGAACAGCAGCAGCGCTACCGTAATAAAGGCGCACACATACATTGCACCGCGCATTATGATCCCGTAAAGCTTTCTTTTTCTGCTCATCTGATTTTACCTCTTAATTTTCTTACCCTTCCTTGCCGCATCCTTGTCGCGCTTTAAAATAAAGTTCAGCGTCGCGTTTATAAGCATGATGAAAAGGAAGAGCACAAGTGCGATCGAAAACAGCGCGTTTCTCTGCAGGCTGCCGGGGCTTGAATATGCCATTTCGCTTGCGACCGCCGTTGTAAGGAAGCGGACGCTCTGAAAGAGCGAGGGCATGTTTGAAACATTTCCGGCGACCATCATAACCGCCATTGCCTCTCCGATCGCTCTGCCGACTCCAAGCACAACCGCCGCAGCGATTCCACTTTTTGCCGCAGGAACCGATACTCTGAAGTAGGTCTCAATCGGCGTTGCACCGAGCGCAAGCGATGCGTCCTCGTACTCCTTCGGAACCGAATCAAGAGCCGTTACAGACACCTTGATAATGCTCGGCAGGATCATTATTGCAAGCACAATGATCGCCGCAAGAAGGCTTGCTCCGTCCGGAATGTTGAAGATTTTTCTGATTCCCGGCACAAGGACAAGCATTCCGACAAGTCCGTACACAACCGAAGGGATTCCTGCAAGCAGGTTGACCGCCGTCTCGATTACGGCTCTTACCCTCTTTTTCGCAATCTTCGAAAGATAAACCGCAGTAAAGAATCCGATCGGAACACCGACAACTATCGCGCCTGCCGTTCCGTATATGCTTGTGAGTATAAAGGGCAGGATTCCGAATTTCGGCTCCTTTGCTGTCGACGCCCATTCCTTTCCGAAAAGGAAGTTGAAAAGCCCGATCTCCTTTATCGCCGGCAGTCCGGAAATGACAAGATAAACCGTAATCAGAAGAACACATCCTACGGTTATCAGTCCAAGCAGAAGAAATATTCCGTGAATTATATTTTCAAGCAGTCTTTTTTTCTTTATATTCGACACATTCGACATATTCAATATTTCCTCTTTAATAATATGTCCGGATCCGATATTTCAAATCCGGTTTTTTAAAGCTCAAGCGGCGGCATGGCAACCGCCGCTTGATTTTTCGGTTTTTCTTATTTTACCGGTACTGCGCCTGCTGCGCTGATTACGCTGTTTGCCTTATCGGAGGTGATATAGTCGAAGAACTGCTTTGCGCTGTCCGAAAGGGTCTTATCTTTTTTGGTTACGAGGACGAACGGACGCTGTACAACATAGCTTCTGTCGTTGACGGTTTCCTCTGTCGGGGTTACACCGTTTATCTTGAGCGCCTTTACGTTATCCTTTATCGATGCAAGCGAGGCATATCCGATTGCGTTCTGGTTGCCTGCAACGGTTGTTATTACGTCTCCTGTTGCTGTAAGCTCCTGACGGTATTTGCACTTGCCGTCTGTTCCGGTGATTGTCTCAAAGCCGTCTCTTGTTCCGCTTCCTGCCTCACGGCCGATGAGCACGATCTCGCTGTCGCTTCCGCCGACCTCGCTCCAGTTTGTAATTTCACCTGTGTAGATCTTTGCAACCTGCTCGAGTGTAAGATCGCTTACTGCGTTATCGGGATGTACGATGATTGCGATTCCGTCAAGAGCAAGGATTGTTTCCTCAAGGCCGCTTGCCTTTTCCTCATCCTTAAGCGCTCTGCTCGAAAGACCGATGTCGCATCTGCCCTCCTGGACTGCCTGGATTCCGGCACCGGAGCCTGTTGCGTTATATGTTACCTTTATACCTGTGTCCGCTTCAAATGTTTCGCTCAATGCACCGATTACCTTGCTCATCGATGTTGATCCGTCGGTTGATACCGCCTGCTTTTCCTTCTTGCATCCGGTAAGCACCGTAACGAGCATTAATGCTGCAACTACAAGACTTAATACCTTTTTCATAAATTTTTCTCCTTTTAAATTAGTTTTATTTCTTTCCTGATCACACCCATATTGTAAGCACAAATCGTAAACTTTATTATCGCGCGAGTGTAAAATCAAGGTAAAATAATGCGCTGAATATTACGAATTTAACGCGCGGCATTTTACATGTTTTTTGTAAAGTAATACGGCTTACATTTTACAATCCGCATTTTACATTTCAAATCAAACCGGGCGCACCCTGCATCGGCATTTTGCGCAACAAAAAACGGCAGGAGGAACTTCCTTCTGCCGCAAATATTTGATTTTTAAAGCCGTGTAAAACGCTCATACCGCCGCAAGCCGACAGCTTATTGTACAGCGCCGTGCATAACGCGCTTGAAAGGCCGGATTAAGCCGTCAAAGGATAAAGTCCTCGGCATTCAGTTCCGGAAGCGGAGGAAGCGCGCGAGGCTTGCGCTTTAACGGATCGTATACAAATTTTCTGCACTTATATTCGCAGCTGACTATCCCCTTTTTTGCACAGAGGACATTTCCCTCGTCACTTATAATTGTTGCACTCTCGCAATAGCCGCAGCACCGTGGGATATCCGGCAGGCTTTCATCCTTCTTTTTAAACAGCATTTATATTTATGCTCCCGTTTTCATAGTCCTTTTGATATTTTATAACAGTATACTACATTTTTTTTGGTATTTCCACTGTTTTTTAAAAAAATCTCCGCAATTATATAAGACCTCGGCAGCAAAACGCAAGAAGAACACATAAAAAAGATGAAATTACCCTTGCGATACAGTATTTTTTCAAATTAAGCTCTCCCCCGATCACCGAGCTGATCTGCATAAGGACCGACAGTCCGGAAAAGCCGACCGCAAAGGCAATAAGCAGAACCGCCTCTTCTCCTTTAAAGAGCAACGAGGCTGCTCCTATTCCCGTCGTTATCTCAAACACCGAGCAAAGAAGAACCCGGAGCGCCGCCGGAACAAAATCACACGAAAGCAGAAATCCGGACAGAACCGAAAAGAAGACAACCGAGCCGCATATAGGTATCAGCGCTCTTGACGCATCGGATACCGCATCCGAAAGCTCCGAAAGTGAAAAATGCCCGGTCTTTTCCTCCTCCAAAGCCTCACACGGTTTTCCGCATGTCTTTTTTTCCGGCGCTTCCGGGCTTTTTTTACGGTTTTCTTTTAAAGCCTCCGATGCCTTTGGGCAAAGCAGAAATCCCGTAAAAAAGGAGGACACGAGCTGAATTATGTAAAGAAGCGCCCCGATATCGGCTCTTGAAAGCATCGTGGCACCTACCCCGGCTATAAGAAAGGCAGGGCTTGCATTGTTTGAAAAGGCAATGACCGTTTCCGCCTCCTCCTTTGAAATCCGTCCGGCACGGTACAGCTCGGATGCTGTTTTTGCGCCGGTCGGAAATCCGCACACCGCCCCTAAAATTATCGGCACGGCACAGCCTCCGCTAAGATGAAAAAGCCTTTCTGTTATTTTTCCGAACACTTTCCCGAGAAGAATATCGATTTTCAGGCAAACCAAAATT
The DNA here is from genome assembly GCA_934447715.1 of uncultured Eubacteriales bacterium. Taxonomy (GTDB): domain Bacteria; phylum Bacillota; class Clostridia; order Oscillospirales; family CAG-272; genus HGM12657. Next base: position 49,885 of record CAKSER010000004.1, read on the forward strand.
TGGTTGATAACAAGGAAAGGAAAAACAGCCGGGATAACCGACTTTACGCAAAGAAAAAGCCCGTCGCGCACAAATGAGGTTGTTTTTTTCGGGAAAACAAGAAAAAGCAGAACCGCAAGCAGGAAAATAGCAAGCATCACGGCAGTTTTTGCGCGGCTTTTGCTACTTTTTGCCGTGCTTTTCGCACTTGCTGTACTCTCCGCACACTCCCTGCCATCCCCTCTCTTTCTGATTTTGCTGCCCCGAAAGCAGGCTGCCGGTCTTTCTTTTTCGGCTGTGGAATTAATAGCCCTCACCTCGCATAAAATTTATTATCACTGTAAACTAATATGAAAAAAACGGGGTGAGTATTCGTTTGTCAAGGCTGAAAAACAAAATTGCACGGGCTGCAGCAAGAGCGATCGATTTTCCGCAGTCCGCGTTTGGATGCAGCTCCTCGTTTTCCTGCGACGGCGACAGCATGATGATGATTGAAGGCTGCAGGTCAATTCTTAACTACCGACAGGATTGCATCCTGCTGCAGCTGTGCGACCGGAGGCTTAAAATCGGCGGAGAGGAGCTGATTTTAAAGACCTATTACAAAAGCAGCATATCGGTTTGCGGAAGGATCAGATCAATAGAGCTTATATCGCAGGGCAAAGCGGAGGATACCGAAAATGCTGATTTTTAAATTCATCAACTTCATCATGGGCTACTGTAAGGTCGATTGCGCGCCTCATTTTGCAAAGCAGGCGCTTAATCTCATGCTGCAGAACGAGATCGACTACTGGGACATGAAAAGAAGCGAAAGCGGCGGTCTTGAATTCTTCATTTTAAATCGGGAGCTCAAGCGTCTGCTTTCTGCTGCCGGAAACGGTGCAGCCTGCTTTAAAAAAATCGATGAAAAGGGGCTTTTCAGCATTCTTAAAAGATACAGAAAAAGGATCGGAATTCCGATCGGGCTCTGTATTTTTACGGCAATCCTCTGGTCGTCGACGCTTTTTGTCTGGGACATACGCGTTTCGGGAAACAGGACGGTTACCGACTCCGAAATTGTAAAGAAGCTCGATTCGCTCGGCTGCTCAATCGGCTCATTTATTCCCGACATCAATTTCTATTCACTCTGCAACAGATATGTAATGGAAAACCAAAATATTGCCTGGATAGCGGTCAACATCGACGGAACGACGGCAGAGGTTCGTGTTATCGAGGCTGACATTCCGGAAAGTGAGGAGGAAAACCACGGCACCCCGACAAATATCGTCGCCGCAAGAGACGGATTTATTGTTAGGATCGAGCTTGAGGAGGGAATGGCTGTTGTAAAGCAGGGGCAGACGGTGAAGGAAGGAGAGCTTCTTGTAAGCGGAATAAATGATGTCGAATATTACAGCAGGAAATTCAAGCTTGTCCATTCAAAAGCAAGGGTCATGGCAGAAACGCATCGCACGCTTGAAATTTCGGTTCCGCTTGTAACAGAACAAAAGGCTGCGACAGGCAGAAGCTTTGAAGAAAAAGCTGTCAGGGTTTTCGGAAAAACAATTAATATAGGAGAAAAAGTTTCCGAAAACAGTAGCATTTTAAAGGATAACTGTGATATAATAGAAAATGAGAAAAGAGTGATTCTGTTTGAAAATGATCTGAAGCTTTTCGGAAAGCCGGTAATCAGCAGCATAACTCTTCCGATTTATGTTCTTTCTTCATCATATAACGAATTCGAAAGCAAAGAGAAGATCATAACAAAGGAGGAGGCTGAGGCAATCTGCTATAAGCTTCTTGCAAACAAAATGAAAGACGAGCTCGGCGATGCGGAAATACTTACAAGAGATGTAAAGGTCTTTTACGATACCGACGAAAACGGAGCGGAATCGGTAAGGCTTGTCTGCGAGCTTGATCTTATAGAGGATATTGCAAAGCAATCTGTAATTGGAATTAAAGGATCGCAAAATGATTGAACGCACTGTAACGACATCGAGCATCGAGCAGACCGGTGCAATATTCGGCAGCTTTGATGCGAACATCAGAATAATCGAAAACGCCTACGGCGTAACGGTCGTAAACCGGGAATCCGACATTTCGGCAGGAAACGCCATCGTCATTTCCGGTTCTGACAAGGAAAGCGTCGAAAAGGCGGAGGCGGTCATTTCGTATCTTAAAAACATGGCATCCCTCGGCACCCCGATAGGAGAGCAGAATGTCGAATATGTCATCGGAATGATCAACGACGGAAAAAGGGACGAGCTTGATGAGCTTGACGATTCCTGCATCTGCATCACGATGCGCGGAAAGCCGATCAAGGCAAAGACCGTCGGACAGAGAAAATATGTCGACTCGATAAAGAACAACACGGTTGTCCTCGGCGTCGGCCCTGCCGGAACCGGAAAGACCTTTCTTGCCGTCGCAATGGCGGTAAAGGCTCTTCGGGCAAAGGAGGTCTCAAGGATAATCCTTACAAGACCGGCAGTCGAGGCAGGAGAAAGCCTCGGATTTCTTCCCGGCGACCTTCAGAGCAAAATCGACCCGTATCTGCGCCCTCTTTACGATTCTCTTTATGAGATGATGGGTCCGGAAAACTACCAGAGGCAGGTGGAAAAGGGAGTTATCGAGATAGCTCCTCTTGCCTATATGAGAGGCAGAACGCTTGACGATTCGTTCATAATTCTTGACGAGGCGCAGAACACCACACCGGAGCAGATGAAAATGTTCCTTACAAGACTGGGGTTCAACTCAAAGGCAGTGGTCACAGGCGACATTACGCAGACCGATCTGCCGAGGGGAAAGAAATCCGGGCTTATAGAGGCAATGAACGTACTTTCCGGGATTGAGGGAATTGCAGTTCACAACCTCACAGACAGAGATGTGGTTCGCCACAGACTCGTTCAGAAGATAATTATGGCTTACGACAAATATGAAAAGGAAAAGGCGGCAAGGAGCGGTCATGAAGCAAGAGAAGGAAAAGACGGTAAAGCACGCTATCTATTCAAAAAATGAGCAGGACAAGCTCATACTCACCCCAAAGCTGAGGGCTCTTGTAAAGAAGGCAATACGGGCAGCTCTTGACTATGAGCATTTCGACTGCCCTGCGGAGATTTCGGTCACCTTTACCGACAACGAAAAGATTCATCTTTTAAACCGCGAATACCGCGGCGTCGACCGACCGACGGATGTTTTGTCCTTCCCTCTTATGGAGGACACCGATAATTATGAAGCTTTGCAGGACGGCGAGCCGGTTGCGCTCGGGGATATCGTCATCTCGCTTGAAAGAGCCGACGAGCAGGCAAAGGAGTTCGGTCACAGCCTCGAAAGAGAGGTTGCCTTCCTTGCCGTCCACTCTGTTCTGCACCTTTTAGGCTACGATCACGAGACATCAAAGGAGGACGAAAAAGACATGTTCGAAAGACAGGGAAAAATCCTTGAAACGATAGGGCTTACAAGATAAATCGGAACAGACCGGAATAAACAAAAAGACGTAAAACATAAAAAGAGCTGTTTTCGGGCGGAAGACAGCAGAAAAAAGAAAGGATGGCTTTTGGGCTTAGGATATCCTCAGCTTGAGCACAAATAAAGATATAATATGAAAACAGGATTCATTGCCATAATCGGACGGCCCAATGTGGGCAAATCCACACTTTTAAACGCGCTGCTTGGCGAAAAGGTCGCGATTGTTTCAAACAAGCCGCAGACGACGAGAACAAGAATTACCGGAATTCTTACAAAGGGAGAAAACCAGTACGTTTTCCTTGACACACCGGGAATCCATACGCCGCACAACAAGCTCGGACAGTACATGGCAAAGGCGATATCGACAACAATTGCGGATGTTGATTCTGCAATCCTTGTAGTCGAGGCAGGACACAAGCCGGGCGATGTTGAACTGTCCGCGATCCAGCGCGTAAAGGACAGAAAGCTACCCTGCTTACTGGTTATCAACAAGATCGACGCGGTAAACGGCGAGCAGGTCGGTCAGACAATCGAATTTTACAAGGATCTTTATGACTTTTCCTCGATTATTCCGATCAGCGCGCTGAAAAACAAGGGTGTTGACATTGTTCTTGACGAATGCGGTCAGTTCATGAAGGACGGCGAGTGGCACTTCGACGAGGACGAGCTTACAGATCAGCCGGAAAGGCAGATTGCAGCCGAGATAATCAGAGAAAAGATTCTGCGCACAATGAACGACGAGATTCCTCACGGAATTGCGGTCACGATCGAGCAGTTTGACGAAAGCCCGAAGCTTCTTTCGATATATGCAACAATCTACTGCGAAAGAGAATCCCACAAGAGGATCATCATCGGAAAGCAGGGTGCGATGCTGAAACGGATCGGCTCGTATGCAAGAGAGGACATGGAGGCGTTTTTCGGAATCAAGGTCTATTTAAACCTCTGGGTCAAGGTAAAGGAAAACTGGAGAGAAAACGAAATGACCATGCACAACCTCGGCTTTAACCAGAAGGATCTTACTTAAAATGCTGCAGTCAATCCCGGGTCTTGTAATAGGAGAATCGGTCTACGGAGAGGGGCTTATCTGCCTTACGGTTCTTACCGCGAAAAAAGGAAAGATCACGGTATTTACAAAATATTCGAAAAGCTCAAAATCAAAGAATCTTGCGGCGGCTCAGCTTCTCTGCTACAGCGAATTTGTCCTTTACGAAAAGAAGGATGTATACTGGCTTAAGGAAGCGTCTATTATCGAGTTTTTCTTCAATATCCGAAAGGATATCGGCTCGAACCTGTTTGCGTACTATATTATTGATGTCGCAAGGGCGGTTTGCGTGGAAAACTCGGACGAAAGCGAAATGCTTTCACTTACATTAAACACGCTTTATATGATATCAAAGGAAAACAAAAAAAAGTCTGACAGGCTGATCCGCGCCGCATTCGAAATCAGATGCGCGGTGATCTGCGGCTTTACGCCCGAGCTTTCCGGGTGCGCCGACTGCGGCAGAACCGACTTTTCGGGCTCACGGCTGTATCTTGATATCATGAACGGCGTTTTAAGATGCTCGGGTTGCCTTGACAAGGCGCAGGATACACCGGAAAAATACGACACAGGAACATCGACCCTGCTGCTTGCTGTCGAGCCGGAGGTACTTGAGGCTTTAAGATATGTTACAGGCTGCGACCCGAAAAGAATCTTCTCCTTTTCGCTTTCCGAAAAGGCAGAGGCAGAGCTTTCGGTAATTGCCGAAAAATATCTTTTAAATCACCTTGAAAGAGGCTTTGAATCACTTAATATATACAAAACAATAGGATAAAAACTCCAAAAAAACGGAGATATTGAAATTGGGAAGAACAAACTACGAAAAAGCGATTTATACGCTTGAATTTGACAAAATACAGGACATGCTTGCCGCGGTCGCCCAGACCGACGGCGCAAAGGCAGAGGCTTTGAGGCTGATGCCGGATTCCGACGCATATCAGATCAAAAGACGGCTTCAAAAGACAACAGAGGCAAGAAACCTGATTGCGGCAAAGGGAACACCGCCTTTCGGCAGGGTTGTCGACATCTGTGCGGCAGCCGACCGGGCGGAAAAGGGCGCGGTGCTCAACACAAAGGAGCTTGTCGACACGGCGGAGATCTTCCGTACGGCAAGAGCTCTTCTTGACTACTTCAGCACCGCAAAAAAGCCGGAGGACGGGCAAAGCGTTCTTTCGGAGCTCTTTGACATGCTCCACACAGACAGAGCATACGAGGAAAGGATCAGGCATGTCATCATAGCAGAGGACATGATTGCCGACGAGGCAAGCCCTGCCCTTGCAGACATACGCCGCAAGATCAAGCAGACCGGCGTAAAGATTAAGGAAACGCTCCAGAGCTATGTAAGCGGCAGCTATTCGAAGTATCTTCAGGACAACATTGTTACAATGCGCAACGGAAGATATGTAATTCCGGTAAAATCCGAGCACAAGAGCGAGATCAAGGGACTTGTTCACGACACCTCGGCATCCGGAGCAACCTTTTTCATCGAGCCGATGTCGGTTGTAAACGCCAACAACGAGCTGAAGGCACTGTTAAGCAGCGAAACGCATGAAATCGAAAGGATTCTTGCCGAGCTTTCGGCTGACTGCGCCGACAGAGCAGATCTTCTTACTCTCAACTACAGAATAATTACCGAAATCGCATTTGTATTTGCAAAGGGCGATCTTTCATACAGAATGAAAGCTACCGAGCCGTATGTAAACGACGAAAAGCGATATATGAATCTTGTAAAGGCCCGGCATCCGCTGATCGACCAGAGCAAGGTCGTACCGATTTCGGTTTCGCTCGGCGGAGATTTTGACACGGTCGTTATCACGGGACCAAACACCGGAGGAAAAACCGTTGCATTAAAGACACTCGGTCTGTTTTCGCTCATGGCGCAGGCAGGGCTTCACATTCCGTGCGACGAGGGCTCGGAGGTCTGCGTTTTCGACCAGATTCTTTCGGATATCGGCGATGAGCAGAGCATCGAGCAGTCGCTTTCGACATTCTCATCTCACATGGTAAACATCGTTGGGATTCTTGACTGCATAACAGACCGCTCTCTTGTCCTTTTTGACGAGCTCGGCGCGGGAACCGACCCGACCGAGGGAGCCTCGCTTGCAATCTCGATTATCGAAAGGGTAAGAGAGGTCGGCGCACTCTGCGCTGCGACAACACACTATGCCGAAATGAAGGCATATGCGCTCGAAACAGACGGGGTAATCAACGCCTCCTGTGAGTTCGATGTGGAAACTCTTAAGCCGACCTACCGGCTTATAATCGGCACTCCCGGCAAATCAAACGCCTTTGCAATCTCACTTAAGCTCGGAATCGACAAGGATATCATAAAAAGAGCAAAGGAGCATATCAACTCGGACGACAAGAAGTTCGAATATGTAATCTCCAGACTCGAAAAGAGCCGGATTGACATGGAGCGTCAGAGAGATGAGGCAAAAAAGAGCCGGCTTGAATTTGAGGAGTTCCGGAAGGCAGAGGAAAAGAAGCTGAAGGACATGATCGCCTCAAAGGAAAAGGAGCTCGATGCCGCAACCGAAAAGGCTGCAAGGATGATCGAAAGCGCAAGGGCAACCAGCGACTTTGTCATGGAGCAGCTTGAGGCGGTAAAGAAGAAGCAGAATTCAAAAAGCTTCGCGACCGAGCTTGACAAGGCAAGGGCAGACATCAGACGCGAGCTGCGCGCCGGAAGGGATGCGGTAAATCCGGTCACCGAAAGAAGCGCCGAGGACGAAAACTATGTCCTGCCGAGAGACCTTCGCAGCGGAGACAGGGTTCTGATCATCAATATCGGCAAGGAGGGAGTTCTAATCGACAATCCCTCAAAGGACGGAGAGGTAAATGTCCAGTCCGGCATGCTGAAAACCAGAACAAACATCAAGAACCTCAAGCTTATAGAGGAGGCTTCGACGATCACAACCGCGGAGAAAAAGAATCTGAACGCGTCAAAATACCGTGCGATAGTCAGCCACAATTTCTCTCCGTCGCTTGACCTGCGCGGTCAGACGGGAGACGATGCGTGGTTTACCGTTGACAAGTACCTCGACGAGGCAAAGATCGCAAAGGCAGGCTCTGTCACGCTGATTCACGGCAAGGGCACCGGAGCGCTCCGCAACTCGCTCTGGAAGCGCCTTAAAGCCGACCAGAGAGTAAAGAGCTTTCGCGCCGGTCTTTACGGCGAGGGAGACACCGGGGTTACCGTGGTGGAAATAAAGTAAAAGTAAAATTAAAATTAAAATTATATTATGATAAATTGATAACGGAGGCAACAAAATGAAATATCTTGCAATCGACCTCGGAGCATCGAGCGGAAGAGGCATTATCGGCGAGTTTAACGGAGACAAGCTGTCGCTAAGAGAAATTCACCGTTTTTCAAACGATCCGGTGACCTTAAACGGCTCGCTTCATTGGGATATTCTTCGTATCCTGTTTGAAATCAAGAACGCAATCGGAAAGTGCGCAATATCGGATGATGCCGACACAAGCAGCATTGCAATCGACACATGGGGTGTTGACTATGGCCTACTTGACAAAAACGGCAGACTGCTCGGAAATCCGTATCACTACCGCAATGACCGCACCGAGGGAATTCAGGAAAAGGTGTTCGATATAGTTCCCGGCAAGGAGGTATATTCAAGAACCGGAATTCAGTTCATGAATTTCAATACCCTTTTCCAGCTTCGTGCAGAGCTGCTCGAAAACCCAAAGGCGTTTGATCAGGCAGACAAGCTGCTTTTCACCCCGGATCTGCTCGGCTATTTCCTTACCGGAGAAAAGCAGACGGAGTACACAATCGCATCGACAGGTGCGCTTCTTAACGCAAAGACAAGAGACTGGGATTTTGAGCTGATGAAGAAACTCGGCATTCCCGAAAGAATCTTTACCGATATTTCGATGCCCGGCTCTGTTGTCGGAAGCATCCTCCCCTCTATTACCGAGGAGTACGGCGGAAAGTTCAAGGCGAAGGTTGTCCACGCGGCAGCTCACGACACCGCAAGCGCGGTTGTCGCCGTCCCTGCGGAAAAGGATGACTTCGTTTACATAAGCTCCGGAACCTGGTCGCTTATGGGCACAGAACTCGACGAACCGAACACCTCCGAAAAATCCTTTGAATATGCCTTTACAAACGAGGGCGGATACGGCAGAAAGATCAGATATTTAAAGAACATCATGGGACTGTGGCTCGAGCAGGAATCAAGACGCCAGTGGGCAAGAGAGGGAACAAAGGTTTCCTACGACGAGCTTTCCGACATGGCAATGAGCTCAAAGCCGCTTCAGTGCCTCATCAACCCTGCCGACCAGATATTCTCCGCTCCCGGAAACATGCCGAAGCGCATAGCCGACTATTGCCGCAATTCCGGACAGCATGTGCCGGAAAACATGGGCGAGATCGTCCGCTGCATCTTCGACAGCCTTGCAATGATGTACCGCCACACAGCAGAGCAGATTGACGCAGTCAAGGGACACCGCACTCCGTTTATCAATATCGTCGGCGGAGGAACAAAGGAAAAGCCGCTCTGCCAGCTTGCAGCAGATGCCTGCGGACGCCCGGTTATCGCCGGTCCGACAGAGGCAACCGCAATCGGAAACATTGCAGTTCAGGCAATCGCAAACGGCGAGATCAAGGATCTTTCCGAGGCTCGTCAGGTCGTTCGCCGCTCGTTCGACGTTGCGGAATACGAGCCGAAGGACACCGAAATGTGGGATGAGGCTTACGAAAGATTCCTCAAGCTGTTCTGATTTCTTTGCCGGCTTTCAAATTCCAAGCTGACCGGATATAAAGCAAGCCGGACATACAGTGAAAAATCTGTATGTCCGGCTTTTATTTTTTCTTTCAGCCGCATTTCTGCCGTTCTGCGCAAGCTGTCTTATCTTCCGCCTTGCTTTGCACACCCTCCGGTGCGCTGCTCAGGCCGAGTCTGCGCCTTTAAGTGCCGCTTTCCTTTTCGCCGCTTTTTTCTTTTATGATATCGTCAATAATCCCGGCAGCGTCCTCTATAAACCTGAGGCACGGGCGCTTTTTATAGTACTCGGCATCTCTTACCGACGGAATCGGAGAATCGTCCGCCTTAAGCCCCACAAGAAGCTCACGGCAGATAATCGTATTGTGCTTTTCCTTAAATTTTGCGGCGATTTTCTGAACAAGAGCATAATGCCTGCCCTTTGCGTCGATATCGGTATTTGAGGTATAGCCATACAGCAGCCCGACTATCATAAATGCCGCGCTCATCGAGCCGCAGACCTCCCTCATTCTTCCCATTCCGCCTCCAAACGACGAGGAAAGCTTAAGCGAGGTCTCAAGGTCAAGCCCTGTAACATCACGAAACGCGCAGAAAACCGACTGTGCGCAGTTATATCCCGAAAGGAACAGGTCGCCTGCCTCCTTTACATGATCGATTTTTTCATCCTTGTCCTTCATATATAAGCCTCTTCTTTTTTACATCCGGCTTTAATGCCTATTATCAGCCTTTTTGCTTCTTTTTCTGTCCCGTTTTCGGATTCCTTTCAGGCTCTTTTTTCGGTTCCTTCAGGGAAAGATATTTTCTCTTTGTAGCCTCTCCGCCCCTTAAATGCCTTTCCGCCTTGTTTTTGTCAAGCACCGCCTTGACCGCTGAGAACAGCGGCGGATTTGTCTTACAGAGCCTTTCGGTAAGGTCCTTATGTACGGTGGATTTGCTGATTCCGAAATACAGAGCGGTCGCGCGGACCGTTGTATTGTTTCTTACCAGATAGTCCGCAAGGAGCTCGCATCGCTTACGTCCGTAATCGCTTATCACAATCATATGTACCAATCCTCTGTTCGGTTTTAGTACATTCTATGAGAGCAAAGCCGGCACTATGACGAAAAGCGAAAAAGGAGCCGGATCGGCTTGTACACACTCCCTACATAGATCGCTCCACGCGGACTGCCGCTACACGGCATCACGGATTTCCTCCACGCCGGCTGCGTACAAGCCAAAGCACGTCTCCTTTTATTCAGCTTCAAAAAAGCTTATCTTTCGATATACTGCTCTCTTTCGGCTCCGACAGATACATACTTGATCGGGCAGCCCATTTCCTTTTCGATATACTCGATATACTTAACTGCATTTTCAGGAAGCTCCTCCATCCTTCTGCAGCTTGAAATATCGCTCATCCAGCCGTCAAAGTACTCGTAAACCGGCTTTGCGATTGCAAGGTCGTGGCCTGTCGGGAACTCGGTTGTTATCCTTCCGTCTATGTCGTATGCAACGCAGACCGGGATCTTCGGCAGGTAGGAAAGAACGTCCAGCTTTGTAAGAGCAAGGCATGTGCAGCTCTGTACAAGCGTTCCGTATTTAGAAGCGACAACGTCAAAGCCGCCGACTCTTCTCGGTCTTCCGGTAGCCGCGCCGTATTCTCCTCCTGCCTCGCGGAGGTCATCGCCCTGCTTGTCAAACAGCTCACAGGTAAACGGTCCCTCGCCTACGCAGCTGGAATATGCCTTTATAATTCCGATGCTCTCATCAAGTCTTGCCTGCGGAATTCCGGCACCGAGAGGTGCATATGCGGCAAGCGTTGTCGACGAAGAGGTGTACGGATAGATACCGTAATCGATATCGCGGAGGGCGCCGAGCTGTGCCTCGAACATGATGCTCTTGCCTTCCTTTATTGCGTTTGTAAGATATGTTGTGGTATTGCAGATATAATCCTTGAAGGGCAGGCCGTAGTCCTCGAGCCACTTCATCATATCGTCAACCTTGATAGCCTCGTGCTTATAGCCGTTCTCGATTGTGAGATTCTTCCACTCGAGAATGTCCGCAAGCTTATCGCGAAGAAGCTCCGGACGGAGAAGCTCGCCCATTCTGATTGTCTTCTTCATATATTTATCGGCATAAACCGGTGCGATTCCTCTTCTTGTCGAGCCGAACTTCTTGTCTGCAAGACGGTCCTCCTCAAGGCAGTCGAGAAGCTTGTGATAGGGCATGCAGATTGTTGCCTGATCGCTTATCTTCAGGTTGTCCGGAGTAATCTTGATTCCGCCCTCTCTGAGCTTTTCGATCTCATGGAACAGATGCTCAACATCGATAACCATTCCAAGCCCCATTACGCAGACGGTAGTCTCTCTTAAAATTCCGGAAGGAAGCAGGTTGAGAATAAACTTGCCTTTTTCGTTTACAACTGTGTGGCCCGCGTTGTTTCCGCCCTGGTAACGGCACACAATGTCATATTTTTCGGAAAGAAGGTCAACCATTCTTCCCTTTCCTTCATCTCCCCAGTTAATTCCTACAATAGATGTAATCATCCCTTAAGTCCTCCGAGTATATTTATCATTTTTTTACTAATTTTATTACCGATCGGAAGGTCATACCCGAATCGGCAGGTCAACGCCTATAAGCTCCTTGTTGCTTTCAAGAACCGGATAAACATGCTCTGAAAGGAACATGTCCACCTGCTCCGGCGCACAGCCGATAAAGTCGACCGGATTAAGAAGCTTGTCAAGCTCCTCCTTTGTAATGCCGAAGCGCTTGTCCGCAAGTATTCTTTCAAGAAGATCGTTGTCTCCGCCCTCAAGCTTCAGCCGCTTGGTGACATCAACCGAAATCTGCCTGATCGCCTCATGCATTTCCTGTCTGTCCTTGCCCTTTTTGGTGCAGTACATCATGATGTTTTCGGTCGCCATATAAGGCAGCTCCTCATCAAGATGCTTTTTCATTACAAACGGATACGGTGTTCCCTTTGTTATTACGTTTATATAAAGCGAAAGTATTCCGTCGATTGCAAGGAACGCCTCGGGGGTCGATATTCTTCTGTTTGCCGAGTCGTCAAGCGTTCTTTCAAGCCACTGCGTCGATGCGGTAATTGCCGGATTCATCGCGTCCACCATGACATATCTTGCAAGAGACGCAATTCTTTCGCATCTCATCGGATTTCTCTTGTATGCCATAGCCGATGAGCCGATCTGCTTTGCCTCAAACGGCTCGTCAAACTCCTTCATATGCGCAAGAAGCCTTAAATCTCCTGCCGCCTTGCAGGCGCTCTGTGCTATTCCGGAGAGCGCGGAAAGGACAAAATAATCGACCTTTCTTGAATATGTCTGTCCCGAAACAGGCATTGCTGCCTTAAAGCCCATCTTTTCGCAGATTTTCTTCTCAAGCGCAAACACCTTTTCGTGATCTCCGCCGAAAAGCGAGAGGAAGCTGGCTCCGGTTCCGGTCGTGCCCTTGCAGCCGAGCAGCTTAAGGGACCCGATGGTAAAGTCTATCTGCTCAAGATCCATAATAAGATCCTGAAGCCACAGTGTCGCCCTTTTTCCGAGGGTTGTCGGCTGTGCTGCCTGGAAATGTGTATATGCAAGTGTCGGGACGTCCTTATATTTCTTTGCAAAATCCGCAAGTGCCGAGATCGCATTTATAAGCAGCTTTTTGACAAGCAAAAGTCCCTGCCGCATTACGATTATGTCGGTGTTGTCTCCGACATAGCATGAGGTTGCTCCGAGGTGGATTATCGGCTTTGCATTGGGGCATGCGTCGCCATAGGTATAAACATGTGCCATGACATCGTGGCGCAGCTCGGATTCGTATTTTCTTGCAGCGTCGTAGTCGATATCATTGATGTGCGCCTTCATCTCCTCGATTTGACTGTCTGTTATGTCGAGTCCAAGCTCCTTTTCGCTCTCGGCAAGCGCAACCCACAGCTTTCTCCAGGTCGAGAATTTGTTGTCGTTTGAGAAAATTCTCTTCATTTCATCGCTTGCGTAACGCTCGCAAAGAGGATTGACATAAAATTCGTTGTTATTCAAACCATATCTCCTTAAAAAGTCCTGTTGGTTAAGAACCATTATTTGACCTATTTTACCGCATACAATTATACTATTCTTTACCTCTCTTGTCAACCCGACCGGCAAAATCAAAGCAAATAATTGCCTGTCTTATGGCTTTTTTTACCTATCGGTGCTATCACGGATGCGGATATTGCAAAGCCTCTTATAAGCATGCATTTTTTGATGCATTTTTGCCTTTTTTCATTTCAAAGGCAGAAGCATTATTATATCAAGCACAGTCAAAAGACAAAAACACAGCGGAGCATGACGCTCCGCTGCGAATGTACTTTTTATTTGTTAAGCTTTTCCTCAACAAGGGGAGAAACCGCGTTTACATAGAAGCCGGCAATCGCTCTTGCTCCAAGCTCGATCGGATGGATTCCGTCTGCGGCAATCTCGCTCGGCTCGTGCTTTAAAAGCAGCTCTGCAAGAAGTCCGTCTGTCGGAACAAAGGCATCCGCAAGCTCGGCTGCAATCTTTCTTACGATTCTGATCTTCCTGTCAATGTCCGGAGCCCAGCTTTCTCTTCCTGCCCACGGGAGAAGATAATGCTCGAACATCAGCAGCTTGGAATTCGGAGCCTCCTCCTTTACACGGCGGATTATCTCTCTGTAGCAGCTTTCATATTCCTCGTCCGGCATGGTCTTTCCCTGCTCGATATAGTGCCATGTGTCATTGACTCCGAGCATGATCGACACGATATCGGCATCCTTTAAGCCGTCGCCCGAGATAAGGCTCCAGCCCTCAAGCGTTGTGTTCGTCTTGTAGCCGTCTCTGCCTAAATTGACAAACTCAAACTCCGCATCCGGATATTTCTCTCTTAAAAGCTGTGCGGAGTAGAATGCATATCCTCTTCCGAGATTATAAAAGTCGGATTTGTCGCGGCAAGCATCGGTTATGCTGTCTCCCAAAAATACTATCTTCATGTTATCACCTTTTTTGATTATATAAAATATTGCACCGGAGCATTTTGTCCGTTTTTTATCGGGCATCCTTTATCTTGCATCCGGCAATTTTTGTTTAGCTGAGGATATCCTCAGCCCGGGTTCAGCCTGCTCTTACGCCTTACTTGCCGCTCTTTTCGCTTATAACCTCATCGATAAGCGGAGAGATCGCATCAACATAAAGCGAAGCAATATACTTTGCGCCCTCGTCGGTCGGATGAACGCCGTCTGCCACATAGTATTCTGCCGGCTCCTCTATAAGATACTTTGATGCAAGAAGTCCGTCTGTCGGGATGTATGCCTGCGCATAGTCGCCTGCAACCCTTCTTGTCACCTGAATCTTGTTGTCGACATCGCGTCTCCAGTGGTTCTTGTCAAGAGACGGGGTGAGGAACTGCTCAAGGATAAGAAGCTTTGCGTTTTCTGTCAGCTTCATTGTTCTGTCGAGAATCTCGCGGTAGCCTGCCTCGTACTGATCGTCCGGGAAGATGCTGTCGCGGACAAGTGCGTTCCATGTATCGTTGATTCCGAACATGATAGATACAATATCTACCTCATTGTCAAGACCGTTGTCTGCGACAAGATGCCAGTCGGAAAGCAGATTCTCGGTACGGTATCCGGAAAGACCGAGATTTATAAACTCGAACTCAACCACCGGATATTTTTTTCTCAGCAGCTCGGATGCAAACAGTGGATAGCCCTTGCCGAGCTCGTGAGAATCCGAGCGGTCGCGGCCCATGTCTGTAATGCTGTCGCCCATATACGCAAGCTTAATTTTCATTTTTAAATTCCCCTTGTTTATTAATACATTCAAATTAAAGCAGCTGTTTAACTTTTTTAATGCTTCTTTTTACCAATTATACAACAGCTATACCGCTGTTGTCAATCGATTTGAGCGATTTAAGAAATTTAAGAAAGCCGAAAATCGGGTTTTTAAAAGCCTCCGGATTTCGCGGTACCGGACCATCAAAAAGGGCGCAAATGACGGCTGTTTTTCTTTGAATAAGGCAAAAAATTCTTCGAATTAGGCAAATAAGAAGCAAAAAACCGCAAAGTGCAGCGAAAAGCGGAGGAGAACATGCAAAAATGCTTGACAAAAGGAAAAGGTTAGTGTATAATACTAAAGTTAATAAGTGCGGAGTTTATGCTCCGTTCTTCCTTACCGCGCCCCAAATTCCATAGGGATGCGGTCATTAGTCCATAAGGAGGTGTAAAAGTAATGGAAAAAATCTGCGCAAATTATGAAACCATATTTGTTGTAGACCTTTCTCTCGGTGAAGACGGCGTTAAGCAGATCGTTGAAAAGTTCACTTCGATGATCGCAGAAAACGGCACTGTCGCTGAGACGAGCGAGTGGGGCAAACGCAGACTTTCTTATCCGGTAAACGACTTAAACGAAGGCTACTGGGTTTGTGTAAAGTATTCTGCTCCGAAGGATTTCCCGGCAGAGCTCGCCCGTGTCTTTAACATTACAGAAGGCGTACTACGTTCTATCACAACAAGAGCCTGAATTTTGGCTTAGGAGGTCACAATGGCAAACTTTAACCTTAACAAAGTTATACTCGGAGGCAGGCTGACATCAGATCCCGAGCTCCGGCAGACCTCTTCCGGAATTGCGGTTACCTCTTTTACGGTTGCCGTCAACAGAAGATATGTTCGTCAGAGTGATGATCAGGGACAGCAGTCTCAACAGCAGACAGCCGATTTTATCAACGTTATTGCGTGGCGTTCCACGGCTGAATTTGTTTCACGCTATTTCAGAAAAGGCAGCTCAATCTGCGTTGTCGGTCAGATTCAGACAAGAAGCTGGACCGATCAGCAGGGCCAGAAGCGTTATGCTACCGAGGTTTTAGCCGATGAGGTAAACTTCGTCGATGCAAAGGGTGAGGGTCCCTCATTCCGTCAGGATAACGCCGCTCCTGCATATACGCCGGACAGCTATGCTGCTCCTTCCTTCTCCGGTCAGGGCGATTCCGCACCGAAGTTTGAGGAGATGGCAAGCGACGACGATCTGCCGTTCTAATTCTAACAAGGAGGTTTCATAATATGGATAACGAAGTAAATGTAACTCCGACTGAGGAGGTTGCCGCAGCTCCGGCTGAGGAAACCGTAGCTACCACAGAGGCAGCTCCTGCTCCTGCAGCAGCTACTACAGCAGCACCTGCTCAGCAGAGACCGTTCCGCCAGAACAATATGCACAGACGCAGAAAGGTCTGCATGTTCTGCCAGGACAAGATCGAGCACATCGACTATAAGGATGTAGCAAGACTTCGCAAGTGCATCAGCGAAAGAGCAAAGATTCTTCCGAGAAGAATCACCGGCACATGCGCTATGCATCAGCGTCAGCTCACGGTTGCAATCAAGAGAGCCAGAACAATGGCTATGCTTCCTTATGTAAGCGACTGAGCTTTATAAATGCTTTAAAAAAGGGTACTCTGCTGAGTACCCTTTTTTTCACGCCTGTACAGATTTGCCGGATCACAGGATTACAACCTTTGACCGCAATCTTTGATTGCATTCTTCGCTGATTGTCTTATTCGTCCCGGCTGCTCTGCTCCTTCGGCAGATCATCCTGCGGCTGCATTTCTCCTTCAAGATCGGCAAACCGCTTTTCAAGAGCTCTTATTCTTTTTTCCTGATTGGTTAGCGCTTCATTAACTGCAAATACAAAGAGAGACAAAATAAGTGCCGTCCCTATTTCTATCAGTATCGGATCCCGGTTTTCAAACAGCCTCCAGCCACCGAAAAATATAATTATATATATTAACGCAAAGCAGAAAATAAAGGTAATCAGAAACTTAAGCAGCATTTTAAAATGTTTTTTCATGCTATTTCCTCCGAGCTTTTAATGTTCCCCATTAAAACCTGTTTTTTTACGACAAAGGGCATAATCAGTAACGGCGCAGCTTATAAGGAGACTGCGCCGCTTTCTGCAGCATTATTTTATGGCAAAAATCAGTGTCTTAATGCTCTGGATGCGTCAAATACTCTGCCATTGTAATACTTCTTAAGATATTTGATCGCCTTGAGGCTTCCCTTTACCGCAAGCGGTGTTGTGATCTTATCCTGATTGTTAAGGATAAAGTCGGAATCCTCTATTGTATTTACTTCTACAATTGCAAAGTCCTTTTCAAGTCCGAAAAGGCCCTCGTCTGCCTTGAGAATTTCCGGATTTGTAAGATCGATCTTTGCGTATTTCTTGTTTGTTGCAGCATATTCCGAAAGAACCGGGAGATCCTTTAAAAGCTCCTCGTCAATCTCAATGCCCTCGTCCTCTGCTTTTCTTATCGCCTTGATATGGCTGTCGTCTGTTCCGCAGCAGCCGCCGATAACAAGTGTGCCGAATTTGAGCATTTCCTTTGATGCCTTGTAAAAGTCCTCATCGGTATAGGTTTTATCAGCTGTCTTTGCATCCGGAAGGGCAATGAGCGGCATTCCGTTTGCCAGTGCAAATTTTGCCGCAGGTCTTAATACCTCTGCCATTTCGTACGGTCCGATCCTGCAGCTGCAGCCTACCGCGTTGACTCCCATATCGGAAAGCGCGATGATTGCCGGAATAAGCTCGTCTCCTGCAGCGGTCTTTCCGTCCTTGTCCATTTCGAAGCAGACAAATACCGGTACCTTGGATACCTCTTTGATCGCGTTGACACATGCTCTGACCTCTGCAAGGTCGCATCCGTTTTCGACCGAGAAGAAGTTTACCGTTACCTTTTCCATCTCGGAAACCTGCTCGTTATAGATCTTATAGATCTCCTCAAACGACTTGGCAGTCTCTGCGTGGTTGAATGCCTTTCCTGTCGGTCCTACCGATCCGCAATGCCAGGACATTCCGACACCGATCGTAATTCCGACCAGCTTTCTTATATAGTCCGGGGTGCTTGCGCCGAGTCCGTATCTGTTAAGCTGATTTCTGTTGCAGCCGAAGGTCGCTGCGGTTACAATATTTGCACCCGAGCGGACATAATTTCTCTGAATTTCCTGAAAAACCTTCGGATTTTCGAGAACGAACTGCTCCTCGCATCCGTCCTCCTTAAGGCCGTTTTCGATCAGTCTTGTTCTTGTCGCTCCATCCTTTACAATTGGGAACGGCAGATCCGCTGTTTTGGGGAATATCTCCTTTAGCTTCTGGCTATCCATTGTTGCTTTACCTCCATAAAGATACAGGTGCGGAGCATATTTGTATTCTACTCCGCACCTTTCTTAATTTGTTATTTCAGTTTTTCTTGCTTTGATTCTGAAAATTCTTTATTCCTCATATCGGAATGTCCGGATATTGAAGTGCCGCGATATCGTAATATCGTAATATCAGGCACCCGAATTATCGGCAAGCCTTAATTAACCGATGATTCCCGAACGCTCGATTCCCTGTGTCAGATACTTCTGGCAGAACAGGTACATAATAATAAGCGGAAGAATGATCAGGATACATGCCGCATTCATAATCGCCGATTTCATAAGTCCGGTACCGATTTCTGCCATCGAAGGCGGAACCGCGGCAATATCCGGCATCAGCTTGATTGTTGACGTCAGCGGCGAGAAGAACAGATTCGTGTAGAAGTTATCCGTCCACTGCCACGAGAACGCAAGCAGGAATACCGTAATCATCATCGGGATCGAGATCGGAAGGACGATGTTGAAGAAGGTCTTGAACACGCCGTAGCCGTCGATATATGCCGACTCCTCAAGCTCATCCGGGACTCCCTTGAAGAACTGTCTCATGATGAATATGAACAGTCCGTTCTTATATGCAAGTCCGCCAATCGAAAGGATCAGAAGCGGAATATAGGAATCGGTAAACTTGAAGTATCGGAAGTTCGTAATTCCCTTTGAGAAAAGGAAATTGAAGAGTCCGAACAGATCAAAGTATCTGAACTTCATATACATCGAGAACTTTATCGTACCGTGCGGAATTACCATCGTAAGCACTACAAGCAGGAACACGAGTGTGTTTCCCTTGAATTTGAACTTCGACAGTCCGTAGCCTACAAGGCATGCGATAAATGTCTGAATGAGTGCGCATGAAAGCGAAAGGATAAACGTATTGAACAGCGCCTCGAAATATCCGTTTTCGACAATGATTGCCTTATAGGTATCAAGTGTCGGATATTTCGGGATCATCTTAACTCCGGAATCCGCAAAGTCGTTCACGCTCATAAATGAGGAGGAGATCTTTGCAAAAAACGGCATAAGAATTACATATGAAATTCCGAGAAGAAGTATGAATCTGAATATCCACCAAACAGTCTTGGTAAGGAATCTTCCGCTCAGATATTTCAGTCTGAATCTTTTCCACGCGGAGGTTCTGTCAAAATCAACCTTGATTTTTTTCTTTGATTCTTTAAGCACCTTCGGTGCACTTTTTTGTTCTGTCATATCAATACCTCCTTACGAATCACGGCGCTGGTAGAAGATGAAGCTCGACAGAACAGCAGCAACGACTCCGACGATCAGCAGAACCGCAAGGAAGTATATCCAAGCCATGGCCGAGCTTTCGACCTGACCCTTTGCTCCTCCGCTGAAGGTGGAATTGATCAGCTGCATGACAACATTCGACGATGATGTAAACGAGTCGATTACCGTGTAGATCGTGTTAACAAGAATCATCGGGCTGATCATCGGCAGGGTTATCTTCCAGAAGACCTCCCAGCCGGACGCTCCGTCAATCGAACAGGATTCGTATATTGCAGGCGATATCGACTGAAGACCTGCAAGGAATATAAGCATCTGTACTCCGGATCTGTTTACAATATTAAGAATATTGTTGATTATGTCGGTTACATAGGTGACGAGCTCGCCGCCGACCTGCATGCTTTCAAACAGCCACGAGATATTGGCTATCGAGACAATCTCGTTTACCGTATCGTTTCCGGTACCGGTATCGATACTGCTTGATGTATCTCCGATTATCTCGGTGATCGCGCTGTTTTCATTGCTGATCTCATCGATAAGTCCCGTGGACAGAATAACCGGAATGAAGAATATTGCTCTGAATGCCGCTCTTCCGAACATCTTTTCATTCAGAAGCACCGCCATGAACAGCGAGAATATTACAATCGCCGGAATATCAAGACAAAGGTCAATGATTCCGTTCTTCAGTGTGTTAAGGAACGTATCATTCTGGAACACTGCATTTTTATAGTTGTCCCATCCGGCAGGACGGAGGACGTATCCGCCTCCGGTCTGCGTGTGGATGGTGTTGAAGGAAAAGTTTATCGAATCAACGATAATCGGCACATATATAATGCAGAAAGCAAGTACGAACGGAAGAACAAACCACCATCCGGATTTTGCTTTTTTCCTATCAAGCGAAACCGCTTTTCTGCGCCTTTTTTGGGTTGCGGTAACGTCTGTTTTGGTTAGTACACTTATTTTAGTCATTACTCAGCACTCCCCTCTACTTCGCTTATTGTGACGGTTCCGTCAGCGTCTATTATCATGTATCCGAGCTCCGGAATTACTCCTTCGATTCCCGGGATTTCTACATCAAAGTTATTGTAGTTGAGAATGAAGGTCTTGCCGCTGCTGTACTTAACCCTGACTATCATTCCGTTCGAGGAGGTGTATTTTGTATCAAAATACTCATCCGACGGATCGAGGTCTTCTTTGGTTTCGTCCTCAAGAACGGCAATCTTTCTTTCGATCTCAATTCCGAGATCCATTCCGACTCTGTATGTGCCGGCAGCCTCAAGTTCCTTGCGTCTTTCGTACTGCTTTATACGGAGCTCCTCTTCTGCCTGCTTATCAAGCTCTGCCTGAAGAGCAGCAAGCTTTTCTGCCTGCTCCTTCTTGATCTTATCCTTTTCTTCCTGTGTCGGTACACGTTCGCCCTTGATGAATTCATGGCTTTCGATCGTATCGTACATGACATCCGAAAGAGCATCATTGAGCTTATCGTATATCTTTACCATTTCATCAAACCATATCTCATAGGAAATCGAGTAGTAGTTTGAGAACAGGGGATCGTTCTTTAACTGATCCGCATTTCTGTATACGAGCAGGAAGTACGGCGATGCGCCGTTTTCGAGAATTTTGAGCGTTTCCTGACGGATATCGGATGCCATATTGGTAGGCTTTCCGGCATAGTTCAGGTAGCCGTGGTAAACAAGACCGAAGAGCGGAATTGTTCTGCTTGCATAAACGTAATTGCTCGAATCGAGCGCAACGTTAAGCACATGGTCTGCATAACGAACCGCATATGCATTTCCGCCGGAGGTCATTATGCTGTAGTTTTCCTTGATCTTCTGAAGAGTCTCGATAACCTGCTGCTTGCTCTCTTCTCTGTTATATGATTCATCCTTATCAAAGTCTGAGTTAAGATCCGAGCCGAGTGTATCGACCGAAACTCCGGTTACACCGAGCTTCTTGAGGTACTTATCCGAGCTTGTAAAGATCTTTTCGTATACCGACGGTGCAATTGCAACCATTCCGGACGACGAGAAGGTACGCAGCGAACCGATATAGCCGACCTTCTGGATATATCTGTTATCCATTGCCTTAATCGCATCGGTTCTGTACGAGAATCCGTCGAAGTTCGCGTCCATTGCTGCATATCCGAGCTCAAGATCAAGATACGTCTTGATTCCCTGCTCTTCTGCATACTTGTTGAAGTCGGTAAGTCCCTTGTCGCCTCCGACAACCTTTTCGACGCTTATCTTATAAGGTACTGTAGCTGTCATTCCTCCGTTATAGAAGCCTGTCAGCTTATAAACGATGTTGTTTATTCCGGCGCCCTTAAGATCCGAGGTCATTGTCTTAAGATCGTCAAAGGTTGTAAGAGCAAGCTTGCCCTTTACCGGAATTGTGAATTTCCTCTCTGTTACATCGATTGCTCCGAGCATATTGATGTAAAGCGGAATATCCTTCTTTGTGTTATCCGTATTTGCGAGCTTTGTAATGTAGCCCTTGCTTTCAAGATAGTTTGTATATGCAAGCGCCATTCCGTTGTACGAAGCGTCATAGTACTTTGTCTGCTTCATCTGACTCTTCTTCGTCTTATCAGAGAGCATTATGTATCTGATTCTGAAGCTTCCGGTGTACTTACGTCTCGAAATAAGCGTAAAGTCGGTGTTCTGGTTTACCGCAACCGTTCCGACTGCGCTTGCCGTATCAATCTTTCTTGTGACGAACTCGGCATATGTGGAATTGAATTCGTGATAAACTCCGCCGCCGTGCTCGGTGTAAATCTTTCCGAGGGATTCGCCTTCCTCGATGATTGCAACATAGCCGCTGTATACAGTGCTTGCAATACCGTCCTCGTCTGTCAACTTTTTGCCCTCGACAAGGCCGAAGATCGGCTGGCTCATCGTCTGTGCGCTTGCAAGATCCGAGACATTGTGCATTGCATAATCGATTCCGTATACGCTTCCGGAAATCGTCACGTCAGAGCCTCTGTCCTTGATATCCTTATAATCAAACAGTGCTCCGCTTCCGTCCGGAATCATCGTATAGCCCTCGTTGTTTACATTCGATGCAGCCATATACGGAAGCATCTTGAAGGAAACGAGAGTGTAAAGGCTTTCGTCAAACTTAATTCCGTTTGCGGGAAGTCTGACAGATACGCCGTCCTCGTCAAGGTAGTACTCAAGCGACATCTTGAACACAGGAGGTGCAACCGAAAGGGCTGTATATCCGGTAATCTGATGATCGTACTCCATCGACTCGTAGGTGTAGTTCGGGCAGAATTCCTTGATGATATTTTCAAGAACCGTCATCTCATAGTCGGTTGCATATTCGTCGCAGACGTATATTGCAAATTCCTTTGTGATCGGGAATTTAAGGTTCATTTCCTTAATCGACTCGATCGGCATGCCCTCTTCAAAAGGATCCATCAGATCGTAGAAGGCGTCGAGCTTATGAAGCCTTGCCGGATCTGTGATATGGTCTCTGATCTGTGTTTCGAATCTATCCTTTTTGATATACTGCGGAACAAGGCGTCTTGCCTCTGTACGTCCGATCGAATACTCGACGCGGAGCGCGTTTTTCAGGTTCTTTGCCTTGATCTGACTTCTTCTTGCAGCCTCAACGTAGCTGTACATTGTGCTGGTATTTTCAGAATCGGTATAGCTCAGGATGATCTGTGACATCAGCATTGTCTTTGTGTTTGCCGATGCCGGCGAGCTTGCTATCGTATACGGATTTGTGAACTGAACGTCGCCGGTTTCGGTGTTTTTGATTGCAACCTCTCCGGTGTACTTTTCATAGTAGATCTGGTATCCGTATTTTTCAAGCTTCAGCTCCATATCCTTCAGCTTTGCTTCAGCCGAAGTATACTTATCGGTAAAATAATTTATCGTTGAGGTTCCGATTGTACCGAGCTCTGTTTCCTCCTCGGTAGCGGCATATGCCGGAATTATTCCGAGCTCGATCACCGCGCCGAACACCATCAGAAAAGTCATGAGCAAAGATATTATTTTTTTCGTATTCATCTATACCTTACCTTTCCTTTCTGTTAAATTCGGTAGGAGAGCTCTGTTATGATGCCGGAAACGAATCCGATCATCTTTACAAGCAGTGATGAGAACAGCAGTGCGCAGAACATTATGAATGCCATTGCAACAATTGTTCCGATGCAGGTAATTACGTTCTTAAAGAGCGAATAATCATGCGTTACCATTGTTCCGCAGAATACCAGCAACCCGACCCATACCCACGCGACGACAATCATTATGTTGTAAAGATTTGCCTCGTTTAAGGTAAGAACATTGGTAAGTGCTGTTGCAGGTATAATGAAGAAGGTAAGCGGGAACAGCGCGTAGCAGGTTGCAACAAAGATATCCTTGAAGCTTCCTTCGCCGTTGAACAATGTTGTAAGACACCAGTTTGCGGTTACCCAGAGCATTACCGGCACAATCAGTGAAAGCGCCTGGGAGAATATGCTCGGATATGTCTCTGTCGGATTAAAGAGGTATGCTCTTCCGACACCCTGATATGCAAAGGATACCACTCCGAGTGCAAGAAACACCAGTGCGGCTCTTACAGAGCCCCTCTTTTCATGCTTCAGATCGTAAAATCCGTCAAACGGATGCAGGATTACATGGAACACATAGAAGAATTCCTCTCCGAAGGTTCTCTTTGTAATCTTTGTCGCCGTTCTCTTGTTGATCTTCTTTGCGTATGTAAACAGCCATGTAAGTCCGGCAAGAATCGCAATTACAAGAATTATAATCGGCAAGAACCACTTGTTTGCAAGCTCCTGGCGGTACATCTTGAATGCCGCCGAGTAGTCTGTCGTATTGTGTGCCGCCTTATAGTTTTCCATTGCAGCCGACCAGTCGTAGTTGTTATACATCGCTCTTCCGATTCCGACATATGCCTGGTCGAAGTTACTGTTTCTTCTCAGAATGTTCTGATAGTCGGTAACCGTCGTTCCGTAGTTTCTGTCGTTTTCGTTTTTAAGAGCCTTGACCAGCTGATCGCCGTAGTCGGTTCTTGTAAAGATCGTAATGTTGTTCTGTGCTACGTCAAGCACAAGAAGATCGTTGTCATGATAAGCTATCGAGCCTATCTTTGTAATATTTCCGAGCTGGTAGCCCGACTGACCGAAGGCAAACATCAGGTTGCCGTACTGGTCATAGGTATAAAGTGTCGAATCTTTCTGATCCGCAATCGTCCAGGACTTCTCCGGCCCTAGTGCAAGATCAACTATAAGTGATTCGCTGCCGGCATTAATATTTCCGTACGGATCGTGAAATCCGTTTTTAGGAAGAACGTCGGTTCCGTTTGCGCTGATCTTCTTTACAAACGGCTTGTTCAGCTTCGACGTTACATATGCGAAGTTATCCGAGTCGATTGTAATATTGCTGAACTCTGTCGGAGTGTAGGTCTTTTTGTTGTCCTTCTTTGAGAATATCGAGCTTACTATCGCTCCGATTCCGGAGGTCGCAGCCTGTGCTCCGATGAAGCTCTCGAACACGCCCTCCTTATTAAAGAGCATTACGCCCTGGAAGGTTGTCGAGGAAACGACATACATTCTTCCCGCGCTGTCGACTGCTATCGCAACCGGCTTATAGATTGCATCATCCTCAAATATATCGGACGACGGCTCCTCAAAGTGCCTTACATACTGTCCGTTCTTGTCGAAAAGTACAATTCGGCTGTTGTCTGTATCGCAGACGTAAATGTAATCCTCTGTTGCATATCCGCCCTGAGGGCCGGAAAGAACATCCGATACTCCGTTGCTGTTTGTAAACGATCTGATCCTGAACTTGAATTTGTAGTACTGATCAAGAACGACTACGCTGTTTCCGGCAGAATCGACAATATACACATCTCCGTTAGGACCGGTAAACATGTCAACAGGAGTTGCAAGTCCGGCATCGAGGTCCATATATGAGGAATCGATTCTCATCGTCGGCGTATACGCGTCCGGCGACAGGAGCTTTGCTCCGTCTATACTGTAGGTGAACGACTGATACGATGCCGCAGCCGCCGTAGTTGCAAAAGTTATCGCAGCAAGCGTGAGGCAGCAGACCGTAACTGCAAGCTTTATCAGTTTTTTCTTCATTCTGCTTCCTCCTTACGACTTCATTCCCGAAGATCCCATAGTTTCGACGATCTTACTCTGGTTTACAACGAAAACGATAATCGGTACACTCATCATAAGAACCGTTCCGGCTGTCGAGCCTCCGGAAATGGTGCTGATTGCAACGTTGAAGGTCTTAAGCTGCTCACTCCAGACGTAAGCCGAGGAACCGGTGTTCCATGCGGTCTGGAATGTCAGAGCAAGTGTTGTAAGCCAAGCCGGCTTGATCATCGGCAGCGCGATCTTCATAAAGATCGTCCACTCGCTTGCTCCGTCGATTCTTGCAGCCTCAAGCATCTCCTCCGAGACGTTTGCATCGATGAAGTTCTTCATCAGGTAAAGACCGACCGTACCGACCCACTGCGGCACTATCGATATCCAGTATGTATTGAACATTCCGAGCCATGCAAATACGAAGAAGTCGACAAGTCCGGAAATAACCGAACCGATCATCATCGAGTAGGTGATGAGGTTGAGGACTATCTTGTATCCCGGCATGCGGATCTTTGAAAGCGCATATGCGGTAAGAGATCCGATAAGCAGGCTTCCGAAGGTTGCCGAAAGTGAGATGAATATCGTGTTGAACAGGTATCTCGACATCGGAACCCATGTGATGTTTACGTTCGTAAACAGGTCGATGAACTGCTGGAATGTAGGCTTAAGTACATAGAACTTAGGCGGTGTGATTGCAAGCTCTGCCGCGGGCTTGAACGCGGTGATAATGAGGTACCACATCGGAAGAAACATGACAACCGCCATTATGCAGAGGACTATTGAAATAACGGTATCTCCTCCTGCGGATCGGTTAAGTACAACGGCATGCTTTCTTACTCTGATTTTCTTTGCCATGTTACTCACCCACCTTCTTTATGAATTTCTGAACAAGCGTGTTCGATCCGAGCATCAGCAAGAACAGTACGACGCTGATCGCCGATGCATATCCGTATTCAAAACGCGTTCCGAGATATTCCGAGAAGTGATGTGACAGCGTCCATGCGCAATAGTCTGTTGACGGATTTCCGCAGAGTGCCGTAATAACTCCTCCGTAGCTGAATGCTCCGGTGATTGCAAGAAGCGCGGAGAACAGCATGATTTCCTTCATTGAAGGAATTGTAACATACCATGCCTCCTGCCAGCGGTTTTTGATTCCGTCCATCGCACCTGCCTCGAACAGGGATCTGTCGACACCCTGAAGACCGGCGATGTTGGCAAGGAATCCGGTTCCGAGCGATGTCCAGAGCGAAACCATTATACAGATCGGAACGATGAACCTTACGTCCTTTAAGAACACAATCGGTTCATTTATAATTCCGAGCTTCATCAGCCATCCGTTTGCATATCCGTAGATATCTCCCTGGAAAATGAGCGCCCAGACCGAATACGCGTTACCTGCGATACTCGGTGAGTAGAATACAAGTGTTACGATTGATCTTACCTTCGGAGGAAGCTCGTTTATAAACCAAGCAACAAGGAAGGAAAGAAGGTATGAGGTAGGACCGGTTGCTACTGCAAACATGAGGGTATTTGCAAATGCAGTAATAAACAGGTCATCGTCCAGAATCAGCGTGATGTAGTTGTTCAGTCCTACAAAGCGCGGAAGCTGGAGCATATTGAATGATGTCAGACTCAAAAGCAATGACAGGATAACCGGAAGCACCGTGAAGATGAAGAAGCAGATTACGAACGGAAATACGAAAATATATCCGATCCACGTCCTCTTCATCTCAAGTTTGGTATACTCCCACTTGGTCATATCCTTGACATTTTTATGCGCTTTTGGAGCCTTTGTTTTTACTTTTTCATTGGCACCGTTTGTCATTTTAATCTTCTCCTTTTAGATATGACCCATGTCATTCGCTCTGATTTGCTTCGGATTGTCTCTTTTCAAGAACGTCCTCGTAGGTTTCCATAAGGAAGTCGGCACGCTTTCTTGAAATCTCTCTGTTGATATAAACAACGCGGTTAAGCAGCTCGTCTGCAGGGTTGGTTCTGTTCGAATATACAACCTGGAACGCACTGTCAACATATGTTGCGATAATGTAGTTTCCGGGGTAGTACGGAATTCCTGCAAGAGAATCTACCTGATCCACAATTGCAGCCTTTTCGCTTTCTGTCCATGGCTGTGCAAGGAAGACATTTTTATTCGGCATTCCGAACTTGGTAACCGGAGTGCCTAAGAGTCGGTTCTCTCTGTTCTGAAGAGTTTCTGCCTTTTCTCCTCTCAGCCAGGAGATATACTGCCACGAAGCCTCGGGGTTCTTGCAACCTCTCGGCAGACACTGGAAGGTTCCGCAGGTTGCAATCGATGTATGATTGATCGAGCCGTCCTCCTGCTTTCTTCCGAGAAGAGGAGTCATTTCCCAAAGTCCGCGGATATCGATATAGCTCATCAGTGAGTTGTAGGTTGTAATTCCCTGTGCAATTACAAGCGGAATCTCACCGGTTCTGAAACGTGTAAGATCATATGCTATCGGGCAGGTGTACTTTGTGTACATGTTGCAAAGATCGGTAAATGCATCAAGAGCTCCGTTCGAGTCGAGGTTGATCTGCATTCCGTCTTCCTTGTAAAGCTCGATTCCTCTCTGATACATGAAGATCTGTGTTCCCTCAAGTCCGATCGGAAGACCGACCTCCATATTGTTTGCCTGAAGTGTCGGGAGCAGTCCGTAAAGATCCTCCCATGTTTCGGGCGCATCAACACCCAGCTCATAGAAGACATCCGAGCGGTAGAAGGTCATGTAGAACTCCATCGATGTAGGCAGACCGTAGGTTACTCCGTAAAGAGTGCTCTGCGTTACAAGCGCGTCGGAGAATTGGGCAAGCGTTGCATCGAATTCAGCATCGTGTCCGTCCTTCCATGTCCAGTATTTGCTGTCCTTGTTGAGCGGAATAAGTCCGTCGCGCAGACCCCATGTAATCGAGTCGTTGCCGGAAAACTCTCCGACGTCCGGTCCGATTCCGGCAAGCACTGCGTTCATGATTGCAAGTGTGATAACCTTATATCTCAGCTTATATCCGGTCTCCGGTGTGAAGTTTTCATCCGCAAGTCGTCTCGAAATGAGTGCGGTGTCACGTCCTCCGGAAATCCAGACCTCAACGACATCGTCATCGTCATAGGAATATTCCTGTCCCTCTTCGATTACGAAGTCGATTGTTGTATAGTCCATCGAGAAACTTGCAATAAATGCGCGAAGCTCGAAAAGGACAAAGTCAAGCGAGGTTGCCATTGCCTGCGGCAGCGGATCTTTTGTTCCCTGGATTACAAAGTAGTCCTGGGTAATGCTCTGTCCGAGCATTGTATACATCCAGGATGTCATCGACGAAATGTAGCTCTTGAACAGAAGGAAGTTCGGCGCTATCTCGTCAGGATCGTTTGCCATCTTTTCAAAG
This sequence comes from uncultured Eubacteriales bacterium, assembly GCA_934447715.1. Classification (GTDB taxonomy): domain Bacteria; phylum Bacillota; class Clostridia; order Oscillospirales; family CAG-272; genus HGM12657. Next base: position 78,975 of record CAKSER010000004.1, read on the forward strand.
AGCTCGGCGTAGGTCTGGATAGCCTTTGTCTGGTCTCCCTCCTGACCGGTCTCCTTTACAAGACGGTTATACATATCCATCATTTTGACAGAAACATTACCTATATTATTAATAGCCTCCGGAATCAGACGCATGAAGCCATAATCACGGTTTGCATCCGGGTTTGTTCCGGTAAGACGGAGAATCGAGCGGTAGGAGTTGTTGAGCGTTGTTACATAGCTCTTCATCTCGCTGACGTAGGATTCCATATCTCCGACGACAACGTCAAATCGGAGCGTGTTCTCACCTTTTTTGAGGTAGAACAAAAATCCGTCCTTATATTCCTCAGAGCCGTCGCTCAGCGCAACAGACTGCCAGTCAGGCGAGTAGTTGAAGCGCAGCTCCTGTGCTTCCTTGAACTGAAGCTCTCCGTTTATAACAAGTCTTCTCGACGTGAACATTCCGATAAGCAGGTTCTGTCTGAATCTCGTAACGATCCGGTACATTCCGTCCTCCGGAACCGTTACCTTATATTCAGCCCACTGGTTTGCTCCGCCGTATGCGATTACGTTGAACTTCCAGTACGCGGGCGAAACAGGAAGAGTAACCGCGGATGTTCTGTTTGTGGTCGGAATGATCTGTGCATCTGAAATGAGGTCCGGATCCTCGAACTGAACTCTTATCTGATCCTCTCCGAGGGTCTCGATGACCTTAACGCCCTCCTTGTTGACCTTCTGATCATAGAATTCGGAATAGGAGATCTCGTCGTGGTAGCCGTAAAGGGTGATCTTGCCGATCATCATCGCCTCACGGGTTCCCTCAAAGCTGAGAGTGTGCTCTCCTGCCTCAAGATAAATCTGGAAGGGCTTCATTGTAAAGCCGTTCCAGTCGCGCAGGAAGTAATCTCTCCACTCTGGAGCCTCCTCACGGTCCGGAAGAATGTCGTTGCCGGCATAGTCATATTTGAGTCTCTTGCGGACTACCTTTCCGTCGCTGTCATACTCATATGTAAAGTTTCCGTCCGCATCCTTAAGGAACGCGCTGTCCTTATAATGCCACTGGCGCGGAAAATATAGATATCTTGCCTCCGAAAACGGAAGAGCGTCGTCGATATACATCAGTCTCTCGATTGTTGTATAGGTGCTGACGTTCTTTCCCTCGAACTCGCCTACAGCATAATAATCAAGCGTGATTGCATACATGCCGGTTGTCGGAACGGTGAACTTCCACACGGTTTCTCCGGTCGCCGGGGTATAAAGCGCATCAGAGACTCCCTCGAAGTTCTTTACTGCCTTTACTTCGGCTGTGGTCGCATCCTTGTCGTAGTTAACGGCATTGATGACTATCTCGTCGGTTGCAACAGGAACGTTGCTGTAGTTTGCAAGATAATCCGAATACGCCGGGGTGTACAGCAGTTTCCTGATCTCATCCATCGATCTGAAAGAGATCTTCTCTTCTTCAGTGGTTCCGTCGCCCTCGCCCCCTGTTCCGCTACCGTCGGTATCTGCAGATACAACGAATGCCGCAGTGAATGACCCTGCAAGCATCAGGCAGGCAAGAAGGATTGTCAGAAGCTTCTGAAAATAAGATTTCTTCATCAATCATTCCTCCTAAAACTAAAAGAATAAAGTTCCAAGCCGTTTGTTCCTCTGAACCGGTCGGCTATATATACAACCGTTCCTATCACAACCATTTTTCCGCCGCCTTCTCATTTTGCCGATCTATCTGCTTTCCGTTCATCAGCCATATACGGAAAATATATCTGTTATTGTATAAGAAATTCCTGTAAAATCACGGGAAAACTGCGCTTTTATGCCGTTTTTCTGCCGGTTTCCGATGCCCTTTTTTCGACCGGAAGCGGTGACTTTCGCCATTTGGGCGCAAACATCCCATATTATTTTTATAACAGTTATAATAGCATATCGATCTTTAAAAGTCAAGTGCGGAGTTCTATATAGATCGACGCTTTCCGCGCTTTTTTGCCTTTAATTTCCCTGTAAATTTCAGGCATTTTCTTTGGCCTGAGCAATTTTTAATTTTTATTTAAAAAATCGTAATATTTACTGCCTTTTTTTCAATCAATTATACTTTTTTTGCTGCTCTGAAATATCCAAAAACCGGATTTTGGGGCGGTTTTATTTACGACTCAAAAGCCTCAAGTTGTGCATTCTGCACAAAAAAGCCATCAAAATTTCTACACCTGGATTTCACGTTTTTTGCACCGTCTCCTCACAAAAGGCTCACTCAAAGTAATCCTTAAGGAATAATACCGAGCCTGGCCCTGCGATATTCCCCTGCCGAAATCGGTTTGCCTTGACTTTTTTACTTTTGAATGCTATACTTTAAAGCACAGGCTGATACCGGGAGGATTACAGTGGGCTACAGCTTTTATTCATTGATATTCAGACAAAAATATATAATGCGCTGGGGGCTGATGCGCAACTCCTCAAAGGAGTCGCTTGCGGATCACGCAGCCGAGGTCGCGGTTGTATCCCATGCGCTTGCCCTGATCGGCAACAGGAAATTCGGCAAGAGCTATGACCCGGAAAAGGTCGCACTTATTGCGCTTTTCCACGATGCAACCGAGGTGTATACCGGCGACATGCCGACTCCGGCAAAGTATTTCAGCCCGGAAATGCGCGAGGAATATGCGCGTCTTGAAAAGGATGCGGCAAAAACCCTGCTTTTAAAGCTGCCGGAGGAATTCCGTGAGGATTACAGCGAGCTTCTTCTACCGGATCTTTCATCCGACAGTGCAAAGGAATGTCACAGGCTCGTAAAGGCTGCCGACAAGCTCTGCGCGCACATAAAGTGCATTACCGAAGAGCAGAGCGGAAACCGGGAGTTTGCAAGCGCGCTCACCTCTACCAAAAAAGCCCTTGAAGGGCTCGACTGCCCGGAGCTTGACTATTTTATCGAAAATTATCTCGATTCGTTCAGGATGACCCTTGACGAACTCCAGAGCTTTTAGCGCATATATTTTACTAAAGACAAACCGACTACAGGTCAGTTCTGCCGCTTAAAAAGCCGCCGTTTACGGCTTATTTCGGCTGCTATCGGTTTATCGGATTATTATCAAGTTATTATCGAAGGACAGAATATATGATCGGCATTTTTGACAGCGGACTCGGCGGACTTACCGCATTAAAGGAAATGAAAAGGCTTCTTCCGAACGAGGGAATCGTCTATTTCGGCGATACCGGAAGAGTTCCATACGGTGCAAAATCAAAAAGCACCATAATCAAATTCGCAAATCAGGATGTGGAATTTCTCCTTTCAAAGGGAGTTGACATTATTCTTGTTGCCTGCGGAACCGTCAGCACAAATGCTCCTCTTGACGAAATTTCAAAAAAGGCAAAGGTGCCGGTAATCGGGGTTGTAGAGCCTGCGGCAGAGGCGGCGGTCAGGGCGACAAAAAACAAGATCGTCGGCGTAATCGGGACCTCCGCCACGATAAAAAGCGGAGCCTTCCCGAAAAGAATAGCATCGCTTGACCCGTCGGTTACGGTCGTAACAAATTCCTGTCCGCTTCTCGTTCCGCTTGTCGAAAACGGATACACATCGGAGGATTCGGAAATAACAAGGCTTGCATGCATGGAATATCTCGAGCCGATCCGCCAAAGCGGCGCGGATACGCTGATTTTAGGCTGCACGCACTATCCGATAATCAGTAAAATAATCGGATTGCTTCTTCCCGGAGTAACACTGATCAACACCGGAGCCGAGGCTGCGTTTGCCGTTGCTTCCATTCTGAAAGGGCAGAACAGACCTGTTGACCCCAACGCATCGGTTTCCTATTATGTAAGCGACGACCCGGAGTCGTTTGATGCTTCGGCATCTCTTTTCCTCGGCGAGCCGCTATCCGGCGGCGCATCTCTTGTCAGCGTCGACAGCTTTTGATTTTTTTGCTGAAAAGAAGCATACATAAACCATAAACCAAATAAACTCACAAAAAGCAGATACCTTACGGTATCTGCTTTTTTACGTTTTTTAGCACTCTTTAGCTTTTAACGACCGGCTGACAACCGGTGTCCCATGCCGCCGAATTTCAAGCCGATCTTGATCGGCTTCGATCTTGATCGGCTTCGATCGGCTTTGCTGTCTTAAGAGTCGCTTTCTGCCGGATCGGTGTCTGCAATCACGGTGTCGTCAGGCTCGGGCGAGCCGCTTACCTCTCCGGATTCGCCGGTTTCCGCATCCTCGTCGCGGAAATACTCAAGCTCGTGATTTAATGTGTTTATAAGCGACTCGTTTATAAGATAGATATTTGTCGTGTTATATACATTGGCATAATAAGCCTTTACGGTGCTGTTCAGATCTCCGAAGGCGATCGAAAGCTCGGTCCCGTCGGTATACTCCGCCCTGATAGTTATCTTCGGACTGCTTAAGCCGTACTTCGGGAAGTTGACACGCGTTGTTTCAAGAAGCCGATCGGCTGTAATGCTTGCCGCTGCGGAGGCAACAACATCCGCAACCTGCTGATCAACCGGGAAGTTCGGATATCCGGATATCTTCCAGACGCTTCCGGTTTTTATAAGCGTATATCCCTTTCCGTCGGACGAAAAGGACAGCGAGACAATATCCGCGAGCGTGTAATCCGACAGCTTGACCGATTCATCATTTTCGTCGGAGGTGCCGCTGCCGTCGGTATTCGATTTGGAATCTGCAGCGTTTTTTATTATAAAATACGCACCGACAAGCGCTGCGGTGATAACAAGCAGCAATACAATAACAAGCAGTCTGTTCTTTTTTTCCGGGCTGTTTTTATTCATCTATTTATACCTCTTATCTGTTCTTTTCGGTCATGCTGACCCTTTGCCGATCCTCTGCCGGCACTGTTCCGGTCTTTGTTTCTTTTAAAAACCCGGTTATCTTTTTCTTCTCTTTACAACGACGGCTACTCCGAGCGCAAGCACGCAGAGCGGAATGATTCCGATAAAGACAACACCCCAGATATTCGATGTTCCCTCCGGAATCGTGAGTGCCGTCAGATTCATTACCTTTCCTGCAATCGATATCGACGATTCCTTTCCGGTTATCTCGGTTAAAAGCGAAATGATATACTCGGAGTTTCTGAAATATCCTATAGTCCTGTCGGAGAACATGTCTGAAGAGCTGAACCAGATAACCCTTCCGGTCTTGCCGTCCTTGGTCTTTTCCGACATCAGTCCGGTATAGAACACTCCGCTCTCGTCGCCGTCCTCCTTTTCGGGATTCTTAAGCTCACCGGTCTTTACATATGCCGACGAGGTCGTGCTCAGCAGCGGTGTAACCTTGATGCTTTCATCCCCTGTCTCTGCCGTCAGAAGCGGATTGCAGAGGCTCATGCTGATATATGAGGAGGAAAGATCGATTTTTCCCGAAAAGCTGTTTTCCGCAACAACCGAGAGGGTGTAATACGGATACTGGTAGTAATTGCTTTGGCTTCCCTCAAGCAGAAGTCCGCTCTTTGCGTCGATTCCGTACTTCTTGCCCATAGTAACAAGGCTGTCCTTCGGGGATGCGGAATAGTCGGTCGAAACGATTACGCTTCCTCCCCTGTCGACAAAGTCCTCGACTGCGTCAAGCTCGCTGTCGCTTAAGTCAAGCGTCGGAAGATAGATAACAAGCACATCCGCATCCTCCGGAACGCTGCCGGTTTCTGCAAGAGAAAGCGATTTGAGCTCTATATTCTCGTTTTCAAAATAGCCTGTCATCTTCTCGCCGATGCTGCTTTCGCCGTGGCCGGTAAGCAGATATACAGTCGGCAGATCGTCGCTTGAAACATAGTCGCAGGCTGAAACGAGCTCGTTTTCTATCATAAATGTGGTAGTTCCTGTCGGGGTGATTCCGTAATAGTAATAGTTATAAATCTCCTCGTCGGAATACTGAACCGAATAGATCTTGCTGTTTAAAATGACCTTTGCCCTCTGGTTGTCCTCGCAGACAACTATCAGGCTGTTTTCGGTGACATCCTCATCGGTGTACTTTGAAACAAAGGACGGCTCGAGTGCCGGATCGACTGTTTTAAAGGTGATCCTGCCGTTCATTTCGGCATACTTTTTGCAGTACTCGATTATTGTTTTATCCTCGTTTCCGTTCTGCGCAACAAGGTTTACCGTAATATTCTTATCAATGCTCTTTATGATTTCCTTTGTCTGTTCGGTAATCTCATACAGGCCGTTTGCGCTTGTATCGAGCTTTAAAATTCTTTCGGGGAGCGCGCCGACGATCAGATTGACAACGACCGCCATTACAATCGAGACAGCGCAGACAACCGCTGTATATGCGCCGACCTTTAAATATTTTCTGTTGAATTTAAACTTTTTCATATTACCGTTCCCCCTTTCAGCACCATCTGCGCTTTTCGAAAGACTGAACGGTAAGAACAACCGTCACTGCGGCAATCGAAAGGTAGTAGACAACCGATGTAATATCGAAAACATTATACAAAAAGAACGGATATGTCTTTTCGAAAATTCCGAGCGCCTCTACGGTTCTCGTTGCAAGACCGGAAAGGAGATTCTTGTTTATAAAGTAAACCGCAAGAAGCACGCTTTCAAGCACTGCCGCAGTCATAAGCGCCGCAGTGCTGTTTTTTGTAAGACGGCTTACGATAAGCGCAACGGCGATTATCAGAACGGTAAAGAACAGCATTGTGGCAAGCGCCGTTTCGGGTATAAACTCCGCAATTCCGTGTGCAAGATAGCTGAACACGAGTACCGCGATTCCGAGCACCGCCGCAATGACCTGGCTCTCGGTAAGCGACGACATGAACATTCCGATTCCGATCATTGCCGCCCCGAGCAAAAAGAATATCAGAACAGCTCCGTAGCTTGCGGCAAAGTTTACATTTCCGTAAGCCGAAAGCAGAAGCGGAAAGACCGAAACAAGCGCCGTCGGAATTGCATACACCGTCAGCATTGCAAAATACTTTCCGAGTACGATCTTAGTCGAGCTTATCGGGAGCGAATACAGAAGAATATCGGTCTTCTGGCTCTTTTCCTCCGAAAAGGAGCGCATTGTAAGTATCGGTATAACAAATACAAGATAAAAAACGGTGCTGTACAGCGAATATTCGAAATTCGGGGCTCCGCCCTTGATATTGTACGCAACCGTGTATATCCCGACAATGAGCAGGATAAATGCAATTACGATATATCCGGTCATGCTGTTAAGCGCGGATTTAAGCTCTCTTTTATAAACCGATCCCATTACAAATCCTCCTCTCCATCGTCTTTATCGTCTTTATTTCCGCCGAAAAGCGGTGTGTAGCCGTCATCCTCCCCGGCGCCGTCTTCGCCATCACCGGATGCATCGTCAGAACCGTCCGAGTCATCCAAGCCGTCCGTATCGCCCGGATGATCCGTTCCATCCGTATCAGCCGAGTCCTCTTTGTCCTCACTGTCTTCCCCATCCTCCTCATCATAATCGATGTCGTCCGAGGTGAGCTTGATGAAGATCTCCTCAAGGCTCGGCGCGCTGTCGGTGATTCTTCTCAGCCCTGCGCCTGCCTTTACAAATGCAGCGGAAAGATGCTCTCTTACGTCCTCGCTTCCGTCGGTTTTAACCGATATATCAAGATACCCGTCCTCAAGCGGCGAAATCTCAAAGCCGATCACGCCGTTTACCGACTCAAGAAGCCCGGACGCGGTATTTTCGTCTGCTTTTACCGTCATTAAAATCCTTGAGCTGTCGGCAAATCTCGCCTTGATATTTTCGATTGTATCGGACGCAACAAGCCTTCCGTGATTGATTATCATTACATGATCGCAGATCTCGCTGATCTCGGCAAGGATGTGCGACGAAATCATTACCGTGCGGTTTTCTCCGAGGCTCCTTATAAGATCTCTTATCTCGATAATCTGCTTCGGGTCAAGACCGACCGTCGGCTCGTCGAGAATGATCAGCTTCGGTGAGCCGAGCAGCGCCTGCGCGATTCCGACCCTCTGCTTATATCCCTTTGAAAGATGCTTTATAAGTCTCCTGCGCACATCAAAAATTCCGGTCTCGATCATTACCGTCTCAAGTTCATCGTCGATCTTCGATCTCTCGATCCCCTTGGCTCCTGCAACAAACCGCAGATACTCCTCCGGCGTCATGTCCTGATACAGCGGCGGATGCTCCGGAAGATAGCCGATAAGCTTTTTTGCCGCAATCGGCTCCTCGAAGATATCGTGACCGTCGATAAGCACCGTTCCGCTGCTGGAAGCAAGACAGCCGGCTATCATGTTCATCGTTGTGGACTTCCCGGCTCCGTTCGGACCGAGAAAGCCGTATATCCTCCCGGACTCAACTTCAAAACTAAGATGGCTTACCGCAACCTTTGAATCATATTTTTTGGTAAGGTCCTTTACCTCTATCAACTTTTTCCCCTCCAAATCCGATAATCCGGTTTTTCCGGCTTTATCATTCTGATTTTATAATCCCGATTTCATAACTACGATTTTATCACTGAAATGTGATACTTTTATGACGCCCATCTGAAAAGTTGCGGCTTCAAAAGCCTTAAAAATCAAAGAAGGTGATCTGATTTGTCTCGCTCAAGCCTTTCAGGGCTCCGTTTTCACGGAGAATGTCGACGACCGCCTTTGTCAGCTTTGCCTTTTCCCTCAGGTCCTCGATCGAGAATATCTTTTCCCTGTCTCTGACCTCCTTTATGGATTTTGCGGCGTTTTCTCCGACTCCGGCAAGAGAGGAAAACGGCATTCTTATCTTGCCGTCCTCCGGCAGAAAAGCAAACGAATCCGACTTTTCAAAGCTTACCGGCAGGAATTTGATTCCCCTTGCGATTGCCTCGTTTGCAAGAAGCAGGGTCGACACCATCGATTTGTCGTTCGGGGTCGCGTCCTTGTCTGACTCGATTTCTTCGATCTTGCGCATTATAACCGCCCGTCCTCCTCCGACAATTCCGGCATCAAAGCCTCCGGGGGCTGCGGTGAGGAACGCGGAATAGAACACAAGCGGCTCATAGACCTTAAACCAACCGAGCCGGATCGCGCTCATTACATATGCGGCGGCGTGCGCCTTCGGGAACATGTATTTGATCTTTTTGCAGGAGTCGATATACCAGTCCGGCACATCATGCTCCTTCATTTCCGTCTCCCACTCCGGGGTCAGTCCTCTTCCCTTTCGAACCGACTCCATTATCTTGAAGGCGTGGGCGTTTTCGACACCGTATCTTATAAGGTCGTTCATAATGTTGTCGCGGCACCCGATAACCTCGGATATCGTACAGGTTCCGTTTCTGATAAGATCCTGGGCATTGTTCGTCCAGACGTCGGTCCCGTGCGAAAGGCCGGATATCTGAAGCAGGTCGGCAAACGAATGAGGCTTTGCCTCCTCAAGCATTCTTACTGCAAATCTCGTTCCGAACTCCGGAATTCCGTATGTTCCGAGCGAGCTCTTTATATCCTCCGGCTTTACGCCGATCGATTTTGTCGAAAGAAACAGCTCATATACCGCCTTGTCGTTCATCGGCACGTCCATTACCGAGCGTCCGGAATATCTTTCGAGCCATTTGTACTTTGTCGGAATATCATGTCCGAGCTCGTCCAGCTTTAAAAGCGTATCATGAAGATACTCGAAGGTGAAGTGGGTTGTTACGATATCCGATGTCGGATCGTCCGCCGGGTGCTGCACCGGACAGAAGTCGTATATTTCATATTCCTTCGGAACAACAACAATTCCGCCGGGATGCTGTCCGGTCGTCCTCTTTACACCTACGCAATGGCTTGTCAGGCGGTTTATCTCCGCGCGGTTTACGCTTATCTGCTTGTTTTCCATGTATTTTGCGACAAATCCGTATGCGGTCTTGTCGGCAAGTCCGCCGATTGTTCCGGCACGGAACACGTTTTCCGCACCGAAAAGCTCCTCGGTATATTTATGCACCCTTCCCTGAACCTCTCCCGAGAAGTTAAGGTCGATATCAGGCGACTTGTCTCCGTAAAAGCCTAAGAAGGTTTCGAACGGAATGTCGTGTCCGTCTGCGTTCATCTTTGTGCCGCACTTAGGGCAGTTCATATCCGGCATGTCAAAGCCGGAGCCGTATTTTTCTCCGCTTTCAAAATCGCTGTATTTGCAGTTCGGACACCAGTAGTGCGGAGGAAGCGGATTTACCTCTGATATTCCCGCCATCGACGCAACAAAGGATGAGCCGACCGAGCCTCGGCTTCCGACAAGATAGCCCTGGCTCTCGCTGAAAAATACCAGCTTCTGTGCGATCATATAAAGCACCGCAAAGCCGTTTTTGATAATCGATGTAAGCTCCTTTGAAAGCCTGTTTTCAACAATCTCCGGTAATGGATCTCCGTACATCGACTTTGCCTTTTCATAGCAGATCCTCTGCAGATCCTCCTCGGCACCCTCCATGCTCGGGGTAAATGTACCCTTCGGGAACGGTCGGATATCGTAATCGATCATGTCGGCGATCAGATTTGTGTTTGTAATAACGACCTCTTTTGCCTTTTCCTTTCCGAGATAGCTGAATTCCTCAAGCATTTCCTCGGTAGTGCGGAAGTATATTCCGGTGTTTTTGTCAAAATCGGCAAACTTCATTCCGGCAAGGAGCATCTTGCGGTAAACCTCGTCGGATTTTTCGACAAAATGCGCATCGCAGGTCGCAACGACCGGCTTGTGAAGCTCATCCGCAATCGAAATGATCTTCTTGTTGATCTCGATCAGCGCATCTTTATCCTGAACGCTTCCGTCGTCGATCAGATACTGATTGTTGCAGAGCGGCTGAATTTCGAGATAGTCGTAATAGTCGGCAATTTCAAGCAGCTCGGAGCGGCTCTTGTTCTGTAAAATTGCCTTGTAAAGCTCGCCCTCAGAGCACGCGCTTCCGATTATAAGCCCGTCGCGGTGCTTGTCAAGCTCGGTTTTCGGCACTCTCGGGTGGCGCCTGTAATATTTTAAATATCCGTAGGATACCAGCTTATAAAGATTTTTTAAGCCGGTTTTGTTCTTTACGAGGATAATCATGTGATTTGTGCGCAGCTTGAGCGGATCAACCTTGTCTGCCATATTTCTTACCATTTCGGCAGTTCCCTTGATTCCCTCCTGCATAAGCTTTGCCGTCATCATGACAAAGATTCTTGCAAGCATTTCGGCATCGTCGCAGGCGCGGTGATGGTTGAAGCTTCCGAGCTTGAAATAATCCGCAAGCGTATCAAGCTTGTGGTTTTTAAGCTCCGGATTTACATGCCTTGAAAGCGCCACCGTATCAAGATAGGTGCTTTGAAGATCTATTCCGTTAAGCTCGCAGACATGGCTGATAAAACCCATATCGAAATTCGCGTTGTGGGCAATCAGCATATCATCTCCGGCAAACGAAAGAAACGCTCTTACCGCCTCCTCTTCGGACGGCGCGTCCTTTACCATTTCATCGGTTATTCCGGTCAGCTTTGTAATCTCCTCCGGAATCGGCTCCTTAGGATTGACAAAGGTATTGAAAATATCCTTTATCTCGCCGTTTACAAGCTTGACCGCACCGATTTCGGTTATGTGGTTGGACAGCGCGGAAAGACCGGTCGTCTCGATATCAAACACCGTAAAGCTTCCGTCAAAAAGCGTCTCCTTGCTTCCGTATACAACCTTTGCGGTGTCATTTGCAAAGTACGCCTCCATTCCGTAGATTACAGGCTGACCGACCTTTTCGGAGGCAAGCATCGCCTCCTGATACCCCTGAACATTTCCGTGATCGGTTATGGCAATCGCCCTGTGTCCCCATTTTTTTGCAAGCTTGACAATCTCGGAGGGAGAAATTATCGCGTCCATCATCGACATCTGGGTGTGAAGATGAAGCTCGACCCTCTTTTCGGGCGCCTCGTCGATGCGCTCCTTTTGTGCGATCTTCCAGATGCATGTAGGAGAAAGCGTAAGCTCGTCGTCGAACTTGCTCTTCTTGAGGTTTCCGATAACGGCAACAGCCATCCCGTCCTTTACCTTCGAGCAAAGCTCGTCTGCCTGCTCCTTTTCAAGGTACGCTCTCATTTCCACCGACGAATCGTCATCGGTAAGATCGATTATAACAGAAACATGATCGCCGTTTCTTGTCTCTCTGCTCTCCGAGTGAAAGGTCTTTGCAAACACGCAGACCTTTCTCTGCGGCTCTCTCAGATTTCTTATCGGCACAGGCTCCGGGATAATCTCGTTTTCCTCTCCGAAAAGAAACTCCGCACCGTTTATATCAAATGTCGTATTGCCGACCCTGAAAATTCCGTCTCCGAGCTTTTCGGCCTCACCGTACTCGTCGGGATCTGTAAGGGCATATACTCTTTTAAAAGCCGAGGAGGTCTCGTCTGTCTTGCCTGCCTCGCTTCCTGCTCCCTGCGAGCTTCTTCCCCTGTACTGCCCCGGCTGCTGCGCTGCCTGTGCTGCCGATTCCTTCTGCCTTTCGTTATACGCGCGGATGACCTCCGGAGTAAGAGCCGATGCAAGGCTCTTTTCCTGCTCCTTCTGATATTCGTCAAAATCAAAGACAAAATTGTCCTTCTGCCTTATCTCGACCTTTTTTGCGATTTTGAACTCCGATAAGATAATGTTCGACAGTATCTGCGGCGTCGTTGCGTCGCTTAACAGCTCAATTCCTCCGTTTGAAAACGGAATTTCGACAACAACCGTGCCGTTTTCGTCGATAAATGCCCGATAATCGTCAAAAAAGCCCTTCGAGACCGCACCGACTCTCTGCAATTCCAAAATCAGCTCCGGAAGATAGCTTTCGGAAAACAGCTCCTTCGGATATGTAGGGAAAATCCTTGCGGAATTGATATCGTAAGCCTCCTTGATCTCTCTTTCGATATCATAAAGCTTCCTTTTTTCGATTATGTCCGGAAAAGAGGCAAAAGCCTCTATCATGCGGTGCTCAGTGTCTGTTCTGATCCGTATGTCAGAGGCTCTTTCAAGTATTTCTCTGTATTCATCTCTCGGATTGTACCGTTTAAAGTATTCAAGAAACGTTTTACTCATTTTATCCGCTTTTACCTATCTTTTATCTGTCTTTGTCTTTTTTATCCATGCACAGCTGCACGGCTGCCCGTTCATTTCCGGTTCAGCATTCCGATTTCCTTTACAAGCGCCTCGATAATTTCGCTTTCCGGGACCTTGTAGGCTACCTCTCCTTTTTTAAACAGCAGTCCCTCGCCGTTTCCGCCCGCAATTCCGATGTCCGCCTCTCTTGCTTCTCCGGGGCCGTTTACCGCACAGCCCATTACCGCAACCGTCAGCGGAATTTCGGAGGTAAGCTCTCCGAGGTCTATCATCGCTTCCAGCCTTTTTGAAAGACCGATTATGTCGATATTCGTCCTTCCGCAGGTCGGGCAGGCAATTAAATTGATGTTTCTGCTCTTCCCGATTCCGATTGCCGACAGAAGCGCTCTTCCCTCCTTCACCTCAACTACAGGTGCGTCGGTCAGCGTAACCCTCATCGTATCTCCGATTCCGTCGCAGAGCAGCGCCCCGATTCCGACAGAGGATTTAATCATTCCGGTATGTAATGTTCCCGCCTCGGTTACACCCAGGTGTATCGGATAGCTGCACTTTTCGGCAATTATCCTGTTGGCGCGTATCATGTTGATCGGTCTTGATGACTTTATTGCTACAATTATATTGTCAAAATCAAATTCCTCAAGGAGAGCAATATTCTCCATTGCGCTTTCCGCAAGCGCCTCCGGTGTCGGAGAGCCGTATTTTGCAAGCAGCTTTTTATGAAGCGATCCTCCGTTTACCCCGATCCGTATCGGAATTTTTTTTGCCCTGCACGCATCGACTACCGCCTTGATCTTTTCCTTTGTGCCGATATTGCCGGGGTTTATCCTGATCTTGTCGGCTCCTGCCGCAGCAGACTCGATTGCAAGCCTGTAGTCAAAATGAATATCGCAGACAATCGGCATTTTAATGTCGGATTCCTTAAGACGCGCAACCGTTTTGACACAGCTCATATCCGGAACCGCCATTCTGACAATGTCGCATCCGGCGTTTTCAAGCTCCTTCATCTGGTTGTAGGTGGCTTCAAAATCGTCGCTTTTTGTGTTTGTCATCGACTGCACGGTAATCGGAGCGTCTCCTCCGATAAATAAATTTCCGACCTTAATTTTCTTGGTTTTTCTTCTGAACCGGTTGTAATCCATATAAGCAAATCTCCGACTTATCCTGTTTATTCCGTGTTTTAATTTTTTACTACCGCTTTATAAGCCTTGTGATGTCCTTGAAGGTTATAAGCACAAAAACGACCATAAGCAGCGCGAATCCGATAAAGTGGATATACCCTTCGATCTCCGGCTTCGGCTTTTTCTTTGTGATTTTTTCGTATATTCCGAAAATAATAAGGAAAAAGATTCTTCCTCCGTCAAGAGCCGGAAGCGGCAGGAGATTGAAAATTCCGAGGTTGATCGCGATTATCGCGCTCAAAAATATCAGATTGGAAGCACCGCTCTTTGCCGCGTCCCCGATAGCGCTGGTCACTCCGACAGGACCCGACAGCTGATCCACCCCGTACCTTCCGGCAACAAGATCGAAAAGCGAATCCCATATCATCTTAATCGATGCAGCCGATCTGTAAAACGAATGCTTTACAATGTTCGAAAAATTCTTATCCTCGCGGTGAACCTTGAAATCCGCAAGTCCGACCGACATTACATCATCTGACGAGGTAGGAAATTTTACTCCGCTTATTTCGACTCTCTTTCCGTCGCGGATAACCGTAACATCGACAGGCTCCGTTCCATATCTCATTATCGCATACGAAAGGTCATAGTAAATATGCGTGTTCATATTTCCGACCCTTATTACCGTGTCCTCTGCCTGAAGCCCGGTTTTGTTCGATGTCGCCCCGTCTGTAAATTCGCCTATTGTGTTGGAGCCGAGTCCGGAGGAGGTCAGTGTGAGTATCACCATTAAAATGATTCCGACAAGAATATTAATTACAGCGCCGGCTGCAAGGATAATAGCTCTCTGCCACGCAGGCTTGCTTGAAAGCGAATTGTCGGGAATTGTTTCTTCGGAATCTGATTTTTCGGACGATGAATTCCCGGATTCCGGATTTTCGGGCGCAGAGCCTTCCGACTGTAAGATTTCGGACGACGAAATTTCGGAATGCAGATTCTCAGAGGCTGAATTATCCGATTTTGAGCTTTCAAAACGCGATTTTTTTGACGGCGCCCTTTCGGTGTCGTTTTCCCCGTCCTCGCCTACCATAGAGACAAAGCCTCCGATCGGAAGAAGGCGGAGCGAATAGACGATTCCTGTCTTTTTTGAGGTTTTTGAAATCAGTCTCGGTCCCATTCCGATCGAAAATTCGTTAATTCCGACCTTAAATATCCGCGCAAAGGTGTAATGCCCGAGCTCGTGAACAAATATCAAAAAACCGAAAATCAGTATTGCAATCAGTATAGTAATGACAGTTACCGTCCTTTCTTAGCGTGCACCCCTGCCGTCATCTAACCTCTTCAGTCTGTTATATGTATGTTATTATCAGTGTTTTTCTCGTATTTTGCCGTTTATCCGGCTGCCTGCCACGGCATTTTTACAGTCTGTTTTTTTTAGGCGCATCAAAGCGACAGCGCCGCTTCCTTAACAGCTTCCCTTGCCGCTCTGTCGGCTTTATAGATATCGGAAAGCGTCGGCTCGGCGATTCTGTCGCTTCCCTCCGCCTTTTCTGTTGCAAAAATGACAAGCCGGCTTATATCCGAAAAGCCGATTTTCCCTTCGACAAACAGCCTTACCGCCTCTTCGTCCGCACCGTTCATTGCCGCAGGAGCAACGCCTCCCTTTTTGACCGCGTCCGACGCGAGCTTTAAAAGAGGAAACGCATCTGTATCCGGTCTTTCAAACGAAAGCGTTTTCAGCTTGAAAAGATCAAGCTCGCAAACCGGGCCCTCGCACCTGTCGGGATATGTCATTGCATACTGGCAGCAAAGGCGCATATCCGGCACCGAAAGCTGCGCTATAACAGCGTTATCAGTATATTCTACCATAGAGTGAATTATACTTTCCCGGTGTACAACGACCTCGATCTGCTCGGGGGCGACATTAAAAAGCCTTACCGCCTCGATCAGCTCAAAGCCCTTGTTCATCAGCGTTGCGGAATCCACCGTTATCCTTGTTCCCATCTTCCATGTGGGATGGGCAAGCGCCATTTCCGGCGTAATATCATTAAGCTGATCCTTTGTCATGCCGAAAAACGGTCCTCCGGATGCGGTAAGGAGAATTTTTTTGATCTTTCTTTCCCTGTTTCCCTCAAGACACTGAAAGATTGCCGAATGCTCGCTGTCGACCGGAAGAATCTGAGCTCCGGTTTTCCTTGCTTCGTTAATAATCGTATCCCCGAACGCAACAAGGCATTCCTTGTTTGCAAGAGCAAGCCGTTTGCCTGCCTTGACAGCCGAAAGCGCGGGAAACAGTCCGGCAATTCCGGATATCGAGTTCAAAACAGTATCCGCTCCGCCGAAGGCTGCAAGCTCGGCTGCGCTGTCTTCTCCTCCGATTATCTTTACATTCGTGTCGGCAACCGCTATCTTAAGCTCTTTTGCCGCATTTTCGTCTGCAACCGCGCAGTATTCCGGCTCGAATTTTCTGATCTGTCTTTCGAGTGTTTTTACATCCGAATTTGCCGAAAGACCGACCACCTTTATATTAAGACGCTCTGCAACATCAAGAGCCTGCCCTCCGACAGAGCCCGTCGAGCCCAGAACCGTTACTCTCTTTGTCATTTTGATTTTTCCTTTTAAGCCGTGTAAATGCTTTTGTTCTCCTTGCTTCCTTTACTCTCTTTATTCTATTTACTCTGTTTGTCTTCTTTGCTTCCTTTATTTCTTTTGCCCATTTCGCCCATCTTGAATCCGAATACCGTGCCGTCCTGAATCAGATAAACGGGTGGAACAGGTCAAGCGCAAAGTAGAGCGCCGGAGCCGCGAGCAGAATCGAATCGAAGCGATCCATGATTCCGCCGTGTCCCGGAAGAATTTTTCCGTAGTCCTTTACGTTGAATCGTCTCTTTATTACCGAAGCAATCAGGTCGCCGATCTGCGCAAGCACGCTTACAATCATTCCGACCGCAAAAAGCTCCAGATGGGTTGCGTTTATGTGATAAATTCCGTTTACTATAACTCCGTAAACAACAGCGGAAAGTCCGCTGCCGATAATTCCGGCAATACAGCCCTCGACCGATTTTTTCGGGCTTACGTCCGGAATCAGCTTGTGCTTTCCGAAAAGCACGCCGATAAAATATGCAAAGGTGTCGCTCATCCACGGAAGAAGAAATGCAAGCAGATAGACATACTTTCCGTTTTCCATGTCACGGAGCAGCGCTATCGAGGATATTCCGAAGGTGATATATATCGTCATCGTCGCCGTAAGAGCAACCGATTCAAGCGATATTCTGCCTCTTGAGAAGGTTGCGCACGAGAGATTCCAGATGATTATTACAAGCGAGATCAGAAAAACGAATCTGAAAAAGCGATCGGTTCCCCCTCCGTGCCTTGCGTATGCGGGAAAGCAGATTCCGGCAAGCATCATCGGCACCGATACAAACCATTTTTTCCTTGTGCCGAGAACCCCGAGCATTTCATATACCGCAATTGCGGAAATAAAGCACAAAAATACGGTAAAAACCGGCGTTGCGGAATAATAAAGAATCGGTATCATAATTGCCACAGCGACAACCGCCGTCAGTATTCTCGTCAGCATTTCTTATCTCCTTTGAAACTGCCATGATTTTTTCTTTTGTTCCGGTATCGGGCTTTCTGCCCGGATTTTTTTGCTTTTTTCGTTTTTTCGCTTCAAGCCGAGCCAAGGTGCTTGCTTAGACCTTGCCGAAGCGCCTTTTTCTTGAGTAAAACACTCTTATTGCCTCGTCTACATCCTCTTCACTGTAGTCGGGCCAAAGGACGTCGGTAAAATACAGCTCCGCATACGCCGCCTGCCAGAGCATAAAATTCGAGATTCTCATCTCGGCTCCGGTGCGGACAATAAGATCAAGCGGAGGGCTGTCCTTTGTATAAAGGTGCCTTTCTATATCGTCCTCTGTGATGTTTTCGATTCCCTCCCTGCGGCATTCGTTTACTGCATGAATGATCTCGTCCCTGCCGCCGTAGTTCAGGGCAATATTTAAAATATACTTATTGTTTTTTGAGATTTCCTCAAGCTGCTCCATCGAATTGCGGAGCTTATCCTTGAATCTGCTTTTATCTCCGAGAAAATGAAGCTGAACGTTTCTTTCGATAATCGTTTTCGCTTCGTTTGTTATGTACTCTCCCATGAGTCTCATAATCGCATCGACCTCGTCTTGAGGCCGTTTCCAGTTTTCGGTCGAAAAGGCATATACCGTAACCGCTTTTATATCTACCGTGCTGCAATAATCAACGATTTTTTTAAAGACCTTTGCCCCTGCGACATGGCCCATCTTCCTCGGCAAGCCCTTTTTCTGTGCCCACCTTCCGTTTCCGTCCATGATAAACGCAATATGCTGCAGCTTTCCCTCTGCGTTCGGATTTTCACTTTTCTCAATTTCCATACTATACCGATTGTGGGAGCGAAGAAATTGTCCGCTCCCACCCTTTTAGTCTTTAGTGTCCAAAAAAACTCCGAGTCTCGTTTTTAAGTCTGCTTTTTTAAAAGTCAAGCATCGCCGTAAAGTCAAGTGCCGCCTCCCGTACCGTCTCTTACCTCGGCACATTCATACGGCTTTCTTTGACTTTTCCGGTTCATGCCGAAAAGAAGCTTAAAGAGACATAATCTCCTTGTTCTTTGTAGCGGTGATATTGTCAATTTCCTTGATATACTTGTCGGTAAGCTCCTGAATCGTCTTTTCGGACGCCTTCTGCTCATCCTCGGTCATCTCGCTCTTCTTCTTCATGTCCTTGCACTTGTCAACAGCCTCTCTGCGGACATTTCTGATTGCGACCTTCGCATCCTCTCCGAGCTTTGAGGTCTGCTTTGTAAGCTCCTTTCTTCTCTCCTCGTTGAGCGGAGGGAAGCTGAGTCTGAGCGTCTTTCCGTCATTCTGCGGCATAATTCCGAGGTCGGATGCCTGGATTGCCTTGTCGATCAGCTTGAGCGACGATGCATCCCACGGCTGGATAGTCAGCGTGCGCGCGTCCGGCGTGGAAATCTGCGCCATCTGATTTATCTGCGTCGGAACTCCGTAGTAGTCCACTGTGATCTTGTCAAGAACCGATGCGTTTGCCTTGCCTACTCTGATTGTCGAAAGCTCGTGATTGTACGAATCAATCGATTTTCCCATCTTGATTTCAAATTCCTTTACGTCGAGTTTCATGCTGTAATCCTCCGTTTTTAATCTGTTTATATTCAATAATTTCAAACAATTTCATGCGCCGATCAAAAAAGCCGATGCATCCGGTCTTTCCTGCCGATTTATATCCGCGTATATCAGCTTATAAATGTGCCGACCTTTTCGCCGTTTACTGCCTTGATGATGTTTTCCGGATCGTCGATTCCGAATACATAAAGCGGCATTTTGTTTTCATCTCCGAAAGACGCTGCGGTGGAATCGATGACCTTAAGTCCCTTTTCAAGAATCTCCATATATGAGATCTCGTCAAGTCTTTTTGCTGTCGGGTCCTTTTTCGGATCGGCTGTGTAAACACCGTCGATGTTCTTACCCATCATGACGACATCCGCACCGATTTCGGCAGCTCTTAACATTGCGCCGGTGTCTGTCGAGAAGAACGGGTTTCCGGTTCCGCAGCCTAAAATTACAACCCTTCCCTTTTCAAGGTGATGAACCGCCTTGTCTCTTGCATAAAATTCCGCGAACTGCGGCATTGCGATTGCGGTCATCGATCTTGCATCGGCTCCGAGTCTGCGAAGCGAATCCTGAAGCGCAAGGGAATTGATCACTGTTGCAAGCATTCCCATGTGGTCTGCGGTTGTTCTCTCCATGTCGGTGCCCTGTCTGCCTCTCCAGATGTTTCCGGCTCCGACGACAATCGCGACCTGCACTCCCATATCGGTGAGCTTTTTTATCGCTCCGCAGATTCCGTCAAGCACCTTGTAGTTGAAAATCGAATCCTCAGCCCCGGAAGCAAGCGCCTCTCCGGAAAGCTTAAGCAGTATTCTTTTATATTTCGGTTCCCCGTTTTTCATTGTCAAATTCTCCTTAAAATCGAGCACAGCTTTTTTTCATACACAAATATTGTAACACCTTTTCTTTTATTTGTAAATATAAACTTTTTTGTAAATATAAACTTTCTGTTTCAAAAAATGCGGTTATTTTTCAAAAAAGCCGTGAAAACACCGTAAAAAGGGTGTTAAAGGCGCCGACTGCCGCGGTCCGAGAGCTCACTTATACCGGCTGAGACCGAAAAAACGGCTTTTGCCTGCTGCTTGCCCTCCGATCGGTTGACAGAGGCCGAATATCGTGGTAGAATATTTTGTTGTAATTGTCTTCTTTTCGGGCGCTGCCGATTATGGAGCGCAAAAAAAGTAAAACCGAAAAGAAATCGGGAAAGGACTGAAAAAGGAAACGGAAAAATGAAGAAAATATCAAAATCTGCCGAGCTTCTGTGGGTTTTCGGAATTATATTTGTCGCCTTCGGGGTTGCGCTCTGCAATAAGGCGGATCTCGGGGTGTCGATGATCGCTGCGCCCACCTTTGTAATCTACGAGGCAATTTCCCCTCTCTTTGACGGCTTTTCCGCAGGAATGGTCGAGTATATGATCCAGGGACTGCTGATCATCATCCTGTGTATCGTACTTCGCCGATTTAAGATAAAATATCTTCTGACCTTTGCCGTTGCGGTAATTTACGGATATGTTTTAAACCTTTTTTTGTGGCTGCTCGGCTCATCTCCGTTTTCTTACGTCTGGATGCGCTGGGTAATGCTGATTTTGGGAGATCTGCTCACAGCGTTCGGCGTTGCATGCTTCTTTCGCACATACATGCCGCTTCAGGCGCACGAGCTGTTTGTTTCCGAGCTTTCCGCAGGCTTCAGGCTCAACATTAACAAGACAAAGGGCGTTTTCGACGTTGCTTTGCTTGTGATCTCGATTCTGCTTGCCGTAACACTGTTCGGCGATGTGAAAAGCATAAGCCTTTCAACCCTGTCATCTGCAAGCTTCCACAGCATCGGGCTCGGAACGCTGGTCACAACCGTAATCAACTCTCCGCTTATTGCCCTGATGGGAAAGCTTCTCGATAAAATATTCGACCCCACACCCCGTTTCCCGAAGCTGAAAAGATTCATTCTGGGCAAATCCGAGAATTGACTGTCAAAAAAGCAAAAAAGCGCCAAAAACTAAAAAAGCATAGCTCCCGAGCATTGATTAGATGCCTTCGGGAGCTGTTTTCTTTATTCCATTCAGAATCAATTCACCAAATTCGGCATTAATTCGGTCAGAGCCTGCCCGACCGGGTTTTGCACTTTTTTCGGCTTATTCATTCTGCAAATTCTCCGAGCCGTTCTTTATATATTCCCTCGGCGAAACACCGTATCGCTTTTTAAACAGCTTTGAAAAATAAAGTGCATCGCCAAAGCCGGACAGCCCTGCTATCTCCTTTACGCTGATAAAGCCGTTATTCATCAGCTTAAGCGCATTTTCGAGCCGAAGATTTGCAAGATATTCACCGAAGCCGATCCCGACGGTGCGCAAAAACATCTTTGAAATATATTTATAGCTGTATGAATACATTTCGCTTATTTTCTTCATATTAAGATCACAGTCGGTATAATGCTCGTCGACATACTGTTTGATATTCAGAATCCAGTTATTCGTCTCGGTCTCCTCCGCATCCGAGTAAAAGGACGAGCAGATGCAGGACATCGTATAGAGCAGAAGCCCCTCTGTCATAAGGTCGATATTCTCCTTGCCGACCGATTCGACCGAGCTTTCCCAAAGAGGAATAAGCCTGTCAAAGCCGGGGTAGATCGGATTTTTTTCGCTGAAGCGTATCCTGTCAAGCAGCTCGTTTGTCCTGCCTCCTCCGTAGGAGATATAGACATATTTCAGCTCGTCGACGCTTTCGATGTAATACTGCTTTGCAGGCAGGCGGATAAACAGATCTCCCTTTTTTAAGGGATAGTCTTTTGTCGGCGTGTGAAGGATTCCGCTGCCGGAGGTGACAATGTGAAGCGAGTTTACCGCTGTCGTCGAAAAGCCGTTAAAATCGACGGCTTTTTCATAGACGAAGTTAATCACATAAAAATCGTTTTTTACACTGTAGGTCGGAACAAATCGGCAAATATTATAGGTATCCGTAAAAATCCCTCCGTTTCCTTTCCCGTATCGAAGCTTTTCTTCATTAATATATATTATATCCTGCCCGGCAGGCTTTTCTTAAGATATTTTAGCATCTTTACCTTCACAGTGCAATACATAATGCGATTTTTTCTATAATTATATAGAATAATTCCATTTACAAAAGGAGGGTCCGGCTTTAAAATGAAGCTGTAAGGTCGGATCGGGCTTAGGATAAGGCTGACCGGCCGGCAAAGCAAAGCCAATAAATTTTAATTTTAATAAACGAGGGAATTAAAATGAAAGACAAACTTAAAGTAGGCGTAATCGGAATCGGAAGAGGCGGAAGCATGATTCGCTACTGTGCAACCGCAGCAGATCACGCAGAGCTTGTTGCAATCTGCGACAAGTGGGAGCCCGGTCTTGAGCGTATGAAGAGCCAGTACGGCGACAAGATTGCTTTTTATACCGACTACGATGAATTTCTGAAGCACGACATGGATGTTGTTGTCCTTGCAAACTATGCAACAGAGCATGCTCCGTTTGCAATCAAGGCAATGAAGGCAGGAAAGCATGTTATCTCGGAGGTAATGCCGGTTCAGTGCATGGCAGAGGCTGTTGAGCTTCTCGAAACGGTAGAGCAGACCGGAATGCAGTACTGCTATCTTGAGAACTACTGCTACATGCCGGCTCCGAGGGAAATGAGAAGACTTTACAGAGCAGGCAAGCTCGGCGAGCTTGAGTATGCAGAGGCTGAATATATCCACAATGTTGAGCCGATGTGGGCTTCGATTACCTACGGTGAAAGAGATCACTGGAGAAACCACATGTTCACAACCTTCTACTGCACTCACTCTATCGGACCGCTCGTTCACATCACAGGACTCCGCCCGGTAAAGGTCAGCGGATTTGAGCTTCCGTTCAACGCAAGATGCGCAAGAGAAGGCTGCATGACAGGCTCTCTCGGAATCGAAATGATGACAATGGAAAACGGAAGCATCGCAAGAAGCACTCACCGTCAGCTTGCAAAGACCTCCCTGTGGTACTCGCTCTACGGAACAAAGGGACACGCAGAGAGCGCAAGAGACATTGTCGAAAGAGACGGCGTCTGCAAGATCTATACCGACCTTGACAGAGAGGTAGCAAACTACTCCGATCCGACAAATGCAGAGCACAAGTGCTATGTTCCGTCGGATGAGATGAGCGAGCGCGCAAACAGCTTCGGACACGACGGAAGCGACTTCTACTCTATGTACAACGCAATCGAGTGGATCCGCGGAAACAGAAGCGAAGATATCGACATCATCGATGTTTATGAGGCTCTTGACATGTTCCTGCCGGGTATGTTCGCATTCTTCTCGATCCTCGAAAACGGCAAGTCGATGGATATTCCGGACCTGAGAAACAAGGCTCTGCGCGAGCAGTACAGAAACGACCGCAGATGCACCGACCCGAAGGTAGCCGGCGATCAGCTTCTTCCCTGCAACGCAAAGGGCAACCCGGACATCCCCGAGGAGGTCTATGCGGAGATGAGAAAGAGATTCGGCAGATAAGACCGCGTCTTTTAAAAACCCCTGTAAAAATCCGGGTATGTCAGCCGGATAAAAACGCCGGGGCACAGCTTCCGGCACACTTAAAATAGCTTAAAAACTCGCTGTAAAAAATCTTCGGGGCAATAGGATAACACCTTTGCCCCGAAGATCGGTTTTTTTATTTACTCAATATTTTATTCTATAATTAAATAAGCAGGTTTTATGTATTACTTATTAATAACCCTTGCAACCGTACTGTTCGGGCTGATGTTCTTCTTCAACAAGAAATATCAGCAGGATGAGGGCTCAAGCCTCCGTGCGGCAATGCTCTTTGCATTTTTCACGGCAATAATCAGATCGGTGCAGATGCTTGCGCTCAATAAATTCCGGATAGACTTTTCCTGGTTTTCGTTTGCGATTGCATTCTTCTGCGCCGTAAACAGCATACTGTTTACATACAGCTCGGTCAAGGCGCTTGACAAAACCAACCTTTCGGCTTTCTCGGTCTTTTCGATGCTCGGAGGAATGATGCTGCCGTTTATTTACGGCCTTATCTTCTCCGGAGAAGACTTTACTGTTATGAAGCTTGTCTGCTGCATCCTTATAACGCTTGCGCTTGTTTTGGGCGCGCAGAAGGGAGAATCTCAGAAGGGAGCGGCTAAATTCTATGTCGCGGTATTCGTTTTCAACGGAATGTCCGGCGTTCTGTCTGCAATTCACCAGTCCAATCCCGTACACATTTCAAGCGAGGGATATATGTTCCTTTCGGCAGTGCTCACCGCGGTTATAAGCGGCGTGTTCCTTCTTGCCTCTGCAAAGAAGGGCGGACTTAAGCTGAATCAGCCGAAGAGATCGCTTTTGAACATGACGGTATATGCACTGGTAAGCGGGCTCGGAAATCTTCTGCTGCTGATAGCGCTCGAGCATCTCGACGCATCGGTTCAGTATCCGTTTGTAACCGGAGGCACAATCCTTGTTTCGACCGTGATTTCGCTCTGCATGCGCGAAAAGCTCACAAAAAAGCAGCTTCTTGCGGTTGTAATCGCCTTTGCTGCGACAATTATACTTGTTTTCTGACTTTTTAAAGCCGAAAACATCCGAAATTCCAAAAAAGAACGGTGCAGTGGTTGCTGCACCGTTTTATTTTTATTTTTTGATATCCGCAGTCTTTATTTTTATCACCTTTTCAAGCTCCGACAGGCTCATGCAGACCTGCCGTCCGATTTTTCCGGCAGAAAAGAATATTCTGTCAAAATCCTCTGCGCTTTCGTCGATGAAGGTATCAAACTGCTTTGCAACCTTCATTCCGATCGGGGAGCAGCCGCCGTGGACATAGCCGGTGAGCGGAAGCAGATCCTTTTGCGGTATCATCTCGACCGATTTTTCGCCGGTCGCCTTTGCCGCCTTTTTAAGATCCAGCTCATAGCCGCCGGGAATCATGAAAACATAATGATTTCCGCTTTTTCCAACCGCAACAAGCGTTTTAAACACCTTTTGAGGGTTCTCGCCTAAAAGCTCTGCAATTTCGAGCACGCTTTTTGCGTCGTCGGTGTTCTCATAAAGAAGACGGAACTCATATTCGATTTTTTTCGCGTCAAGAAGTCTGGTTACGTTTGTTTTTTCAGCCTTGTTTCCCATCTTTTCCTGCCTGTTCTATATGCTGCCCTGTTATATCCTTGCTGCTCGACCTTCAATCTTCAGTCGTCGTAGCCGTTCGGATTGTTCGACTGCCATCTCCAGCTGTCTCGGCACATATCCTCAAGATTCTTTTCCGCGGTCCAGCCGAGAACCTCCTTTGCCTTTTTCGTATCGGCATAGTTTACATCGATATCTCCCGGACGGCGCGGAGCAATTACATAAGGAACCTTTACGCCGTTGACCCTTTCAAAGGTTTTTACAAGGTCAAGCACGCTGTATCCGTTTCCGGTGCCGAGGTTGAATATTTCAACTCCGCTGTGCTTGTCTGCATATCCGATAGCCTTGACATGACCGCGCGCGAGGTCGACTACATGAATATAATCGCGCACGCCTGTGCCGTCATGTGTGTTATAATCGTTTCCGAACACGCTGAGCTTTTCTCTCTTTCCGATAGCGACCTGTGCAATATATGGAAGCAGGTTGTTTGGAATGCCGTTCGGAGCCTCTCCGATAAGACCGCTTTCGTGAGCGCCGATCGGGTTGAAATAACGGAGAAGAACAACCGAAAGCTTCGGATTTGCCTTTGCCGCATCCTTAAGAATCTGCTCATTCATCAGCTTTGTCCAGCCGTAGGGATTTGTGCAGCTTACCGGCATTGTCTCGACCAGCGGCACCGATTCCGGAACTCCGTATACCGTTGCGGACGAGCTGAAAATGAATTTGTTTACGTCATGCTTTGCCATGACCTCAAGCAGAGAAAGCGTCGAATCGATATTGTTGCGGTAGTACCTTATCGGAATAGAGCAGGACTCTCCGACAGCCTTGAGCCCGGCAAAATGGACAACACCGTCGATCTTGTTTTCGCAAAAGAGCTTATCAAGAGCCTCATTGTCGCAGACATCAATATCGTAGACCCTGATTTTTGTATTTGTGATCTTCTCCACCCTTTCGATTGCCTTGGGGCTCGAGTTGCAGAAGTTGTCGGCAATGACAATTTCATAGCCCTCCTTCAGCATTTCAATAGCAGTGTGCGTACCGATATATCCGGCACCGCCTGTGAGCAGTATTTTCATATTCTTTTCCTTTCTTGCTTTGAACAAATTTCCTACATTTATATATTATGTGTCTGTTATATCTCTTCCGTATCGTTTTTTCGCCACTCGGCAAAATTTCTGTGCGTATTTAAGCACAAAAGCGGCGTATAAACGCCGGAGCGGCGAAACAGCCGCTTTTGTTGCTGCAATATCCGCAGTCGCGCGGAGCGCGGAGGGGCACAGCCCCAAAAGCTTGCTATGCAAGTTTTTCTGTGGAGATTATACTACGAAGCAAAAATGCTTGCTTGCAAGGGCATTTTTGCGAGGCCGTCAATAGCACAGCCGCGCGTAGCGCGGATAGAGCGTAGCGACAAGATTTTGCCGTCTAGGCAAAATCTCTGTGCGTATTATAGCACGCCGTATTCCTTTTGTAAAGACAAAACGAAGCCTAATTGTTCTTTTTCGTCCAAAACTGCACTTTTAGAAAAATTTTGTTGCATATCACGATTTAAGACAGGATGCCGAGCCAAAATTTAGTAGAATACAACTTTAAAATTTTCTTTTTTGCACAATTATTCATAAAAAAGGTGTTGCATTTTTGCTTTATGTGTGATAATATTAGTTTGCAAATATATCCGCTAAATCAAAGAATCAAGGCGGATTCGACCAATCATGGAGGTACATATGAAACAAACACTGAAAAGAATGCTTTCGGTCGCTTTGGCTGTGTTCCTTCTTATGCCGGTTTTATCAATTGTGATAAACGCATATGAAGAAGGCACATATGACTTTAACGTTCCGAAGGCGGTTGCGCCGATCACGGCGGACGGCTTTATAAACGAGCTTGAATGGAAGGACGCTCTTACCGTCAGCCTGGCAGAAAGCAAGATGACAAAGCCGCTTCTCGGCGGTAATGCAAAGATAGGCGAAGACTCATATCTTAAGATGATGTGGGATGAAAGCTATCTTTACTACGCTTTCAAGATAGACGACCCGGCACTTATTGCTACCGCGCAGATCTACCTTTTCGGTTCTGCAGAGGACGGCTTCCAGGGCGGTCCGAGAATCTGCATAGGCTATAAAAACGGCAAGTTCACTATTGCTGACGACGTAAAGAAATATGATCTCAGCAAGATCACAATAGCAGGATCGACAAGTGAAATCGGATATGTTGTAGAGTTCATGATCCCGTGGACAGTAATTTCCGATATGTACGCAAAGGGCAAGCTCTCGGCAAGCTACACTGCTGAAGCAGGTACTACTGTTTTCCAGGAAATCATGATCATGCAGTCAAAGCAGAACACAGAGTACGCTTACTGGAGCAAGCTTTCGAACTGTGAGGCATGGGGAAGCGGAGCTGCTGCCTCCCGCTTCACACTGGTAAACGACGAAGCAGGCCATTACTTTGATCCGGCAACAGGCCCGTACTACACACCGA
>CAKSER010000005.1 GCA_934447715.1 uncultured Eubacteriales bacterium
GAGGGCTTACCTGTCGTCATGTTGTAGTAGGATGCATTGATACCTGCCACTACGGTGCCGTGGTAATACGGGTCGCCCGCCGTTGCTTTCTTATCAAAAGCTGCTACCTGTTCGGTAAGCTTGGACATGCCGTATGTGGTATTGTCCATATTCTGATAAGAGGTGAAAAGTTTGACCGTATCGACTGACATATCAATCGTTGCGGCGAACATCTTTACCTGCTTGCCGTTTTTATCGTAAACAGTATAGATGTTCTGCGTAACTCCGCTTGCAAGCGAGGACTGCTTATCCTGCACAAGTGAGAGCTGTGAGTTGGAAAACCTGCCATTTGTTTCGGATGCTGCGAAAGCTGTCATAGGCAGAACGCCCACAATCATCATTGCGCAGAGAAGCCATGCCAAAACTCTGGGTGAAATCTTGTCTTTTTTCATTCTCTTTTCTCCTTCTTGATTATTTTATATATCGTCTGTTGACGAGTATATGCATTAGTTTGAGGATGCCGGAGGAAGCTCCAGCCACGAGCCGAGGGTTTCGTCCCATTTTTCCGGAACAAATCTTTCAAAGCCGGATGCCGGATAGAAGGTCAGCTCGGAAAAATACACCTTATGCTCGATTATGTAAAAATCAACTCGCAAAAACGGGATGTCTTCGGACAGCTTCCTTGCAAGCGTCAGCATTTCCGACAGCTCATCGGGCTTTGTAATTTCGGTTTTCGAATTCGGATGAGACGGGCGGCGTATGTCAAGGTGCTCCCAGTCTGAGGAAAAAAAGTCCTCGGTAAGACCGGTGCTTGTAAATCTGTCCTTGCAGACAAGAATCAGCTTCGGCTCGCCGTTAAAGCAGTGCACCTTGTAGTCGGAAAGCCCACCTGCGTCGCTTTTCATAAACTCTTCCGCAATGATCCTGCGCGGAACATTTTTATACGGCCATTCGCGGCCGGTAAGGTAATAATCCTGCTTTAGCCCACGCTTCAACTCTGCCTTTACCTTTTTAATGTTCAGTGCCGATTTGTCCTTGCAGATACACATCCCGAGCCCGGAATTGTGATTGCATTTCAGGACGAATTTATCAGGAAAAGCACTAAAGTCAATCTCGTTCGGATCATCCCATACACCGAGTAACGGGATGAGATATTGCGAACCGATTTTTTCGGAAATATAATCGCGTGCTTTATACTTGTCCACCATCACGGTATATTCCGGCTTGCGGTCATAAAGTTTCAGCCACTGGAGTTTTTCGTTTAATGTTTTTGGAGCCTCAAGCGGTAATCTGCGACCGAAAACAGCCGCAAATTTACGCGAAAGATATTCGGCATCGGGCATATCGTTATATTTCCCGTAGCCGGAATTTACGAGAAAACGATAACCGCTACTGAAAATATATTTTTTTATTGCTTTGATGTATTTTCCGACTTGCATAACTCGGTCGCCTTTCGTTTTAAATCAAACACATTTACAAAATGAATCATCAGATAGAAGTTTTGAGCTTTAGAATAATAAGTTACCATTCCAAAATTCATAGCAAGCATTAGTCCCAGCCAAAGTGCAAAAAATGTTACTCTCTGCTTGTCGACTTTTCGATACTTCCACAACTGCCTAAATAGATAAACGTACATGGCGTAATAAAGGGAAAAGCCTATAATTCCGCCACCGCAGAGGAGTTCAGCGAAATTATCATGGAGATATGCGTCAAAAGCATAGTATTGCTCTGCTAAAATATGCGGATTGGCAATGCCGATTCCCCCCAAAGGATATCTCAAAAACCACTCTATTCCCAGTGCTCTAAGATTTTTTCGCACAATTGTAGAATGATCCGCCTGACCACTTCCAAAAACGACATTCAACATGGATTCCATACGCTCTCTGATGCCGTCAAAGACATCCAACTGCAATATCCAATAAAGCACAAAAGCCAAAATCAAAATCCAAAGCAAGATTTTGAATCCTTTGATTAATATACTCTTTTTGGATTTCTGCGCTTTTACAAATGCGTATCCCAAAGCACCTGCTATCAAGAATACCAATGCTTTTCTGCTTTGAGTGGCAGCAATGACAACTATACTCGGAATCATCAGCAATGCTGACGGAAAGAGATGATCTTTGGGACGTAAATATTTAAGATTAATTTGAATCACGCACGAAAGAGCGCAAGCCATTCCTATTGTATTAACATTGGCAAATTCATTATCAACACGCAAACTCGAACTGCTTCCGGCAGCAATTATCGTATCCAAACCATAGAAAAACAGGGTATAAATTGAGACAATATATCCTGCCCACATAACTGCTTTAAGCAATACCGTCTCACCCAATTCCGGGATGTTTATATAAGTGATATATACTGCATAGGCACATACAAACGTTCGCGTCAATGTTCGCGCCATAGTCGCAGAGTCCGAAGCGCTGATTGCCCACAAGGAAGAAAGCAACGCAAAACAAATAAACAGGACGTTCATTGCAACATACGGCGTAAATCTGAGTGATATTTTTCCGTGTTGACTCGCGCATCCCAGCATAAGTATGCTTATTGAAAGCCCCAAAAATGTATACTTTCCCCAAGTATATGTATCAAACAAAATAAACAACACAAATAGCGCTGTAGTGAAGATAAATATGAGCGACATCACTGCTCTGCGCAACGAATTGGTCATAACCAGTCTCCTATTCCCGGAAAATCAGTTTTACAAACTGTTCTGCAACCGTTTCTATATCATAGCCGTTTTCCTTAAATTTTTGCATCGGCGTTTCCCGCTTTACCTGTGGTAACTCAGCAACTAAATGCGCCCAAGCGCCCGCATCACCTAGCGGTAGGTAATGAACCAAACCTGTAATATCTGCTTCGCGGGTAATGGTGTCTGCAATCAAGCACGGAAGTCCCGTTGCCTGTGCTTCAATCACGGTATTCGGCATGCCCTCATACAGTGACGGAAATACGAAGACATCCATAGCAGACAAAAGCGCAGGAACATCGGACCTGACTCCCGTGAATATAATTTTATCTGAAATTCCGAGTTCGGACGCTTTTTGTTTTATTGCGGATTCGAGTTCACCGCCTCCTACAAGCATCATAATGCTCTTTCCATTTATTTTTAAATACTCAGAAAAAACCTCGAGCAAGAAAGCATGATTTTTTTGTGTCATAAAGCGACCGACGTGTCCAACTATCGTTGTATCATCGGATAGTCCAAACTCGGAACGTATGCGGCATCGCATATCTGCGTTGAAGCCATATCGATCAATATCAATAGCATTGTGAAGGATATTGACGGCACCGCTTTCATAAGCCTTTTTACCAAACGTATATTCCGCTGCGAGATCAGACGGCGCTATCTTGACATTCACATATTTGCCGTACAGGATACGCCCGAGCCTGTGCGCAACTTTTGATTTAAGACTGCCACCATCACTTGAGTTACTCGAACGTGCAGCACATACTTTAGCACCAGCTTTGGAAGCAATTTTAAGATCCATAAAGCCCAAAGCACTCGAAGTGATTCTCAAGACATGGTTATAGTAATTTGCTTTTACAATTTCGTAAAGCCGTTTTTCAAACGAACTTCTTGACGTGGATTTGGGCGGAATTCTGTATATTTTTCCGCCAAGCGTCAAAATCTCTTCTTCATAAAAGCATTTATCAAATACATTTATGCAAAAATCCATTTGATATTTCGTTTTATCCAGCCGACGATACAATTTCATAAGAAATGTTTCAGCCCCGCCGGCATTCATATTTGAAATTATGCAAAGTACACGCTTCATGATTCTTTCGCGCCTATCTTTCCGATTATCTTCGCCGGCACACCGCCAATAATTATATTATCTCCAAAACTGCCGGTTACAACAGCCCCGGCAGCGATGACAACATTTGAACCAACAGAACTTCCAGGCATAAACATTGCTCTGCGTCCTATCCAGACATTATTTCCGATTGAAACGGGAGCGAATTCTTCAAATCCTTGTTTATAAAACGGCAATCCTGCTTCATGTTTATGATTTCGCGTATAAATGATTACTTCAGGTCCCATCATAACTGCATCGCCGATTGTAACTGGACCGTATACTTCAGCATTGATTCCAATTCCTGAATGATTTCCGATTTCTATACCGGGAGAAAAAACTGCGCCACGTTCGATATTGACATCAACTCCCATCCGATTTATAACTCTCTTCGCAAAAAAGCGTCGCATCCTTTTTGCGAAATTCGAATGACTCGATTCTGGCAACCATTTTGAAAATATTGAATACAGCACATATGAAATCTTTTTCGATAATGTCCACATATGGTTTTCCCCAATCTTTACAATTCGCATCTATGCAAAAGTATTATTGAATCGCGTCCAGTAAAACCCTAATAGCATTTGCTGGAATAAAGTTTTCTGCTTTTTCAATGCATGCATACTTCATTTCAAGTAAAGTATTTGGATTTTCAGCAATGCTTAAAAGAAGCTGCGCAAATTGCTCAACGTCATCAAAATCATACCCAATGCCAGTTACACCTTCATCCACAACATCAGAGTAACTTTCCCATTTTGCGGAAATGACAGGAATCCCTGCCGCATATGCGTCAATGATTGTGCCGGGAATTCCCTCGGTATAGAAATGAGTAGGGAAAAGCAATGCAAAATATGATTGCAATATTTCTACGCTTTTATCTGCATCCACACAACCGCAATATCGCACTCCCTCAGGAAAATGCTTCTTCAAGTTTTCAAACCACTCTGTTTGCGTAGTATCTACTTGACCGTAAATATCCAACGAATACGCTAAATATCCAAGCTGATCGTTTACTTTCTTAATCACATTTATCGCTGTTTCAATGCCCTTTTCTCTCATTACACGGGAAAAAGTGCAAAGCTTATGTGGCACTCCTTGTGGATAAACAAGTTCACTTTCAGAAAGCACCGTCAGCTTTTTGCAATTTGGCATAACGAACACATTTTCAAAGCCCCGTGCCTCCAATGCGCCTTTCATGGTATCTGTTTCCACATAGATCCCATCGAACTTTTTCAGCGCTTTCGCAACGCCCTTTCGTTTCGTCAAAAACTGCGGAAGCCATCCGCCGATCACAACGTAATGCAATTTTCTGTTCTTGAAAAATCGTTTCAGACGTGACAAAAGCGGGGCATAAACTCTCAACCCATTATGAGCCGGAAAGATAATGACATTTTGGCTGTTTTTAAGTGCAAATAAAATCTGAACCGGAGATTTTGCAAGCGTTTTTAAACCGCCATGCGTATCAATTATCAGAACTTGCTCCTGCCCAAGTTTTTTCTGCAATTCTTCAGTAAGGATCTTTGTCTTTATCGTTTGACCGTCCAAAAAAGTTTTGCCGAAAGCAAAGTGCCCTATGACGGAGGCTGTCTTCATAGTTAGAGTCTCCAATAAGTCATACCGCTGTTTTTCAAATCGGCTACGGTATAAAGACCCTTAACATCGACAATAACCTTTTCAGCGTCGTCGCAAGGTCTGAACATCTTTTTTACAGCGTCAAGTCCGAGTGATTTAAACTCATTGTGAGCAACAGCGACAATTACACAATCGGCATCTCTTATGTCCTCAAGCTTTGTGAGCTCGACACCGTATTCACGCATTGCATCCTTTTCACTTGCCCATGGATCAACGATTATAGGCTTTATTCCATACTCGTTAAAACGCTTTATAATATCGTCCACTTTGCTGTTGCGCGTATCGGGGCAATTCTCCTTGAACGTAAGACCAAGAATGACAACTTTGGATTTTTTGGGTGTCTGACCGACCTCAATCATTTTTTTGATTGCAGCATCGGCAACGAACCTTCCCATGCTGTCATTTACAATGCGTCCATTCAGGATAATTTGACTGTGATATCCAAGTTTCTCAGCCTGATATGTAAAATAGTATGGGTCGACGCCGATGCAGTGCCCGCCTACAAGTCCGGGACGGAAACCAAGCGCATTCCACTTTGTATTCATTCCGTCAACAACTTCGTTTGTATCAATATCCATGCGGTCAAAAACCATGGCAAGCTCATTCATAAAGGCGATGTTAATGTCACGCTGACTGTTTTCTACCACCTTAACTGCTTCTGCCGTGCGAATATTCGATACGGGATGCGTTCCAACTTCAATAACGATGTTATATACATTTTGTATTTCATCAAGGGATTCCTTGTCCATCCCAGAGACGATCTTATGTATATTCTCAAGACGATGCATCTTATCGCCGGGATTGATTCTTTCCGGACTGTATCCAATTTTAAAGTCGATGCCACACTTGAGTCCGGATTCCCGTTCAAGAATTGGAATGCAAACATCTTCCGTACATCCCGGATATACGGTCGATTCGTAAACTATAATAGATCCCTTTGTGAGATTTCTCCCGAGTATTTCAGAGGCTCCGATAACTGGTGCCAGATCCGGCGTATGATCTGTATTTACTGGTGTAGGAACTGCAACAATGTGAAATTTTGCTTTCTGCAAATCTTTCTCATTTGATGTGAACACTACCGTACTGTTTTTTATCGTCTCGTCCCCAACTTCCTTTGTCGGATCTTTTCCGGCTTTATAAAGTTCAATCTTTTCTTTGTTTAAATCAAAGCCAATTACTTTAAGTCCTTTTTTTGCAAACGCAACCGCGATCGGCATACCTACATACCCTAGTCCGATAAGAGATAATTTTTCTTCACCAGCTATCAATTTTTCATAAAGTTTCATCGCTTATATACTCCTCTTATATTTGATTTTCTTAATTACACCCCAAAACAAATTGCGCAGTGTAAGAATGCAAGCATTAAATGGTTTCTCGTGTTCTGCTATTCGCCACATAATGTAATGATGCCTTATAAGCTTCCACTTTTTGCCGCTCGATATCGAACCGTCGTGCTTGATATAATATGACAGGCTTTCATTCAGTCGATAACATGGGGATTTTTCAATTATTTTCAGCCACATGGCATAGTCGTTATTTTTTCTTATCGGCTCAATCTGTATCAGTCCGATAAACTCGCGGTCATACATAACGGTTATTGTAGAGAAATAGCAATAATCTCTCATTTTTCGCCGATTCACCATACTAGGACCTGTATAGACATATGGCAGCCACTCGCCGTTTAACTGTATCCGATAA
Organism: uncultured Eubacteriales bacterium; assembly: GCA_934447715.1. Taxonomy (GTDB): domain Bacteria; phylum Bacillota; class Clostridia; order Oscillospirales; family CAG-272; genus HGM12657. The sequence goes on from CAKSER010000005.1 coordinate 7,104, forward strand.
TCCGTATATGTAAATTTGTACCCGTTCTTTTCCATGAACCGAATCTGTTTTTCGAGTTTTTCCGGATGCCACAAATCATCACTGTCAAGAAAAGCAATCCATTTTCCTTTTGCTTCGCGTAATGCCCGATTTCGGGATACGGCAGCACCGCTGTTGGCTTCGTTTTTTATATATTTGATTCTTTTATCCGACAAAAACGGTTTCACAATCTCGTCGGTATTATCAGTTGAGCAATCATCTACAATAATCAACTCCCAGTCGGCATATGTTTGCTTTTGAACAGAAGTAATTGACTCTGATATAAATTTTGCCGTGTTATATGACGGCATGATAACCGATACTAAATCATCCACGCTGGCATACCTTCTTTTCTTGAATGTATAGAAAGATCAAGCATTCAACAATTCTCTCGCTTCTTCCTGCTTTTCATCATATGTAGCCTGATCAACTTTTCCTTCCATCATAAGCCAATCACCGTAGTCCATATCCGACACGGTTCCTTCGCGGACAACATCACTTCGTTTAAGAACTTTGGCGACCGTTTTCAGGATTATCATTAAATCGCCCTTGAAAGTAATACCTCTGTCGATATACTGCAAGTCGTATTCAAATTTCTGCTCCCATGTGATGTTGTTACGTCCATTCACCTGCGCAAGTCCCGTGAGTCCCGGACGAACCGTGTGTCGTCTGCGTTGTTCATCTGTTAGGAACACGCAATCTCGAACCAAAAATGGGCGTGGACCGACTAACCCGGCTGACCCCCACAATATGTTACATAACGACGGTAATTCGTCTAGCGAAGTACTGCGCAGAAACTTTCCATACTTGTTGAGCCTTGCTTCGTCGGGGAGAAGATTTCCGTTTTGATCTTTCTTGTTGCTCATGGTGCGGAACTTGATAAGCTTGAAAATCTTTTCTTTGCCCGTCTTTTTGTCGATCTTTCCGGGTCGCGCCTGCGTGAAGAACGGGTTTCCTCTCATGGCAATTGCACCGATTACCGTTAAGACTATAAGCAGGGGAGAAAGGACGATAAGTGCCAGCAAAGACAGGGTGAAATCAAAAAATCTTTTCCAAAACTTCGCGTACATATAGGTAACCCCTTGACAAATTTAATTGAAGCAACTCTTGATTATCTCAATCACCTTTGCCTGATCTTCCTCAGCCATCTTGTTATCGCTCGGCAGGCAACAGCCTCGTTCAAAAATATCCGCACCAACGTCGGTTGCACCGCCTGCAATATAAGCATTCGTGCGGCAACGGAGCGTGCCTTCTCTCCCAACCGCTTCATGCATACGGTACATCGGCTGCATGTGCATGGGCTTCCATATCGGTCTGCCTTCGGCGTTAAGACTTGCAAGCGTCTCTAAAATTTCCGTCGGACACGTCTTGCCTTTTTCTTTTATGTAGAGTGCCTTGGAATCGTCTCTGACCTGCTTACACATATATTCCTTATCAATAATCAGAGCGGACAGCCAATAATTCGGCTCTGCGCCGTCGATAATCGGGTTCATGTGGACAGGCAGATCTTTCAGCCCATCGCGGTATCTCTCATAGACTTCCTTTTTCTGTGCGATATGTTCTTCCAAATGCGGATACTGTCCGCGAATAACGCCGGCAACCACATTGCTCATACGGTAGTTATAGCCGACTTCTTCATGCTGATACCAAGGAGCATTTTCACGCGCCTGTGTTGACCACTTTCGTGCCTTGTTTGCCACTTCGATGTCGTTGGTGAGTAAGCAGCCTCCGGCAGAACCGGTGATGATCTTATTTCCGTTATAGCTGATAGCGGAGTAATCGCCAAACGAACCGCACTGTTTGCCGTTCAACGTAGCTCCCATAGCTTCTGCGGCATCCTCAATCAAAAGCGCGCCGTGCTTTTCGCAGATCTGCTTGATTAAATCAATGCGTCCGGGAAATCCGTACAGTTCGGCGCAAACGACAAGTTTGACATCCGGGTACATCTCAAATGCCTTTTCAAGCGCCACAGGATCCATATTCCACGATTCGGCTTCGGTATCGATAAACACCGGAATACCGCCCTCGTAAGCAACGGGATTGAGCGTCGCGTCAAAAGTCATATCCGAGCAGAATACGCGCTTGCCCTCCAATGCGCCGTGGCTGATGGCAGGCTTTCCGTACAATCTTTCTCCTGCGGATTTCACACAAAGATGAAGTGCTGCCGTACAGCACGAAAGCCCCACCGCATATTTCATCTCGGCTTTTTCGGCGGCAATCCGCTCGACTTCGTTGATGTTTGTGCCGACCGTGGACATCCAATTCGTTTCATATGCCTCGGTCATATATTTCAGCTCCTCGCCATGCATTGTCGGCGTAGCGAGCCATACTTTCTTTTCAAAAGGTATAAATCCCATAATTTCCTCCAAAATTTCATACTGCCGCAAGGCTCTTTTCTTTCTCGTGCTCTTTGCTCTCGACAAGCTCCATTTGTTCCTCAAAAGTCTCGCCCTTATATTCCGAGCCGTGTTTTCCGGCAGGGTGATAGGTTGTGACGACACCTTCCACCAATGTGCGGATTTCGTTTTCTTTTCCGGCATATGCCGCTTCCATGAGCATTTGGAGCTGTCCGAGGAATGTATCTGCGTCAAATGGAATGGGACTGCCGATATGTATCAGCTTGTTCGGAGTTGTGCGCATACCTTCTTCGGACATCAGTTTTTCCTCATACAGCTTCTCGCCGGGGCGGAGTCCCGTATACTCGATTTTGATATCGATATCGGGACGCAGACCAGACAGCTTGATCAGATTTCTTGCAAGCGTGTCGATCTTCACGGGCGAACCCATATCCAGCACAAAAATTTCTCCGCCTTTTGCATAAGTACCTACCTGCAAAACGAGAGACGCAGCTTCGGGGATTGTCATAAAATAGCGGATTATATCGGGATGCGTGACCGTTACCGGACCGCCTTTGGCAATCTGCTCTTTGAAACGCGGCACGACAGAGCCGTTGCTTCCGAGAACGTTGCCGAAGCGTACTGCAACAAATTCGGTTTTTGCGTTTTTTGCAATCTTCGCAATATCGCGCATACTGCCGTCCTCATCATCGCTGTGAACATGAAGCGGAAGTAATTCATACGCTTTTTTGTCGCGGATTTTGCGGTCAAACGACTGTATTATCATCTCGCACAGGCGCTTTGATGCGCCCATGATATTAGTGGGGTTAACCGCCTTATCGGTGGAAATCAGAACAAAGCGTTTGCAGCCGTTTGTCATTGCGGCATAGGCAGTTTTATACGTACCGATAGCGTTATTTTTGATTGACTCGCACGGGCTGTCCTCCATAAGAGGAACGTGCTTATGCGCCGCTGCGTGATATACAACGTCGGGCTTGTACTTTTCAAAGACCTGATTGATCCGGCGGCTGTCGCGCACCGAACCGATGAGGACTTCCAAATTCAGATTCGGATATTTGTCTCTCAGCTCCAACTGAATGGCGTGAGCATTGTTTTCGTAAATATCAAAGATGATAAGTTGCTTCGGCTCATGGGACGCAATCTGACGGCACAGCTCACTGCCGATTGAACCTCCGCCGCCCGTGACAAGAATTGTTTTTCCTTTTATAAAGTCGTAGATTTCCTTCATATCGACTTTAACGGGCTCGCGCCCGAGCAAATCTTCCACGGCAACATCTTTCATCTGACTTGCCATTACATTTCCGGTCACAAACTGATACATACCGGGAAGATTTTTCAGTTCGCAGGTCGTTTCCTTACAGATATTGAGAATGTCTCTGCGCTCCTCTGCAGTTGCACTCGGAATGGCGAGGAAAATCTTTTCGATCCTGTATTTTTCGACATTCAGCAGAATATCTTCTCTGCCGCCGACGATTGGAACACCGTCGATAAAGCAACCGCGTTTGTTTTTGTCATCGTCAATGATACAGCGCACGCGGTCATGTACTTCTTTTGCGTTCTGGAGATCACGCAGGATCATTCGCCCCGCCGAACCCGCGCCGATCAGCATAACTCGGCTTGCCGTATTGTCGGTTTGTCTCCACGACATTCTGTTTCGTTCCAAGTGAATGAAACGATATGCAAAGCGTACTGCCAATGAAAGCATGAATTGAATTGCAATTCCGCCGGCATAATAGGCAATGGGCATACGTCCGAACAAAAGGGTTATGGCTACTGTATGAAATATACCAAGTATCAACGATGCGACTGTCGCTCTCGCGAGTTCTGAGAAGCTTGCATACTTCCAAACGCTTTGATACAACTTGAAAAGCCAAAAAACAAAAACACAGACAAACGCATATAACGGCATAAATTTAAGCCATGCCGCGAAGTATTCATGCGGTATCTGCGTATATTTACAGTCAAACCGAATCCAGAGCGCAGCGAGATATGCTCCCGACGACACAACTATATCGTATAGCGCCAAAAAAACCGATGCCATATGAAAATCTTCAAATGAAGAACGATTCTTCTTGTCGATTGAAACGTTGTTTTGCTTTCGCATATTTCTTCTCCCCATAAAACCAATTCATGCTTTTTAAGAGAAGTAAGGTCTCGCTCCTCCCCGAAAAATTTATTGGCGTTTTGTAACTTATGTTTATACAGTCGTATATTTTTGGCACGACAATCAGCCGATGATGATTACGCATCCCCGGCTAATTCAACCTCCCTATAAAATTTTGTGTGCTTATTGATTGGGGCAAAATAAGCTATCAAGAAGCCATTTTGATTGTTTCAAAGGCTGTCATTCACCTTTTCATGCCCCGCATAAAACCTTATAGCGAAACCGAATTAACCCGACAACCCTTGAAAAATCTATGTTTTTCTTGGTTGCCTCTATTATATCTCTCTCCCCGATGATGCTCATTTTGCCTGTGAAAATATTGAAAAGTTGCGGCAATTCGTCTATACTCATTTTTCGCATCCACCGCCCGCATTTGAGTATGTACTGCTCCGGATTTTCAAGCATATGCGTCGGCATATCATGCGGAGTAGACATTTTCATGCTTCGGAATTTGAGCAAACTGAACTGCGTTTTATGTATACCGATTCTCTTTTGTCTGAAAAATACGGGACCCGGATCCTCTGCTTTGATAATAAATGCGAAGACAAGCATCGGCAAAGCCAAGACAACGATCCCGATAAAAGACAACACTATATCAATCAACCGTTTAAAAAAATGCCTATACATTTTCGTTGAAACCAACTTTCAAAAAATCATTTTCTATGAGAAACATCCGAAAAACACTGCGAAGGCGGCAAGCAGAACGCGCAGAATGCAGTTGCAGGCATTGCAACATCGTAGACAAAGTTTGCTATTGCCGCATGTGCAAAAGGCGAAAAACATCCTGCATTTGCGGTCACAATTTGTTGCCCAAAGCTGATTTGTACCTGTAGTCATAACCTATTTTATTATATCACATTTTATTATATCACAAGGCACTCGGCATATCAATACTTTTTAAGCATAATTGTATCTTAGCTTACAACTTTCTGCCATTTTTTATTGTAGATTATTCTTTTCATCATCAATTACGATCGGCAAACGCAACTATCGATAATGTGCTCATTTAAATCCCATTTTTTATTTTTGTAATCATCCGTAGCACGGCAAAAGCGGTCTTCCCTATTGTCCGGAAAGACCACCTTTTCTTCATTAATTATACTCTTATATGGTCTCCCGAGAGAAAGTACATCACCTACATCCTCCGCAGCAGGGACGGAACAGAAAAGCGCGTGCGTGACAAAGGCTTATATGAAGAAAAATATCGAAAGGAGAACATGGAACATGAATTCAGAATCCGGGAAGAGCTATATGGACAAGCTCAAAGCGAGAAATATTCCGCCGGAAATTCAGGCGGAAATGCAGATGGAAGAAGAAATACCGACGGTACAGATCAGCGTCGCGGAGTGGGACGAGCTGATTGCTTCGGCGAACCGTCTGGAGGAGCTGTCAGCCGAGCTGAAGGCACAGAAAGCGACTTTCGCGGCGGAGACGGGCAAGTGTATGCCGAGCAGATTGCGAAGGCGATACAGGCGCAGAACGAGGCGACAGCGGCGGCGATACGAAAGATCTCGGAGGAAGCATCCGAACAGGTTGGGAAAGCGAGCGAAAAAGCCTCGAAAGTTATCTGCAGAAGAAGCATACGGGACGACGCACTGTGGTGGCTTCGCATGGCATACGCGGCAATTCCGATGATCCTGACTTTGCTCTTATGGGCATACGTGGGCTTGAAAGTCTGATGAATATTCTCGAAGACGATGATGAATCCGAGGAAGAAAAGCGCGAGCGTGAGGCGAGAAACACAGGAACCGCTCTCGGCGTTGCCGCCGGAGTTATCGCCGGCATGGCTATCGGATGGACTCAAGATGACGACGGAGATATTGAAGAAGACGAGGATGAAAAAGAAGACTTCGGTATGACAATGTAGTCTGAATTTTCTCTTTTATCTCCGGCAATAATGAAAGGGGTGATGCGACACACAAAAGTGCGGGTTTGCGTACATAAAGGCACTGCCGGACAGACGGTCGGATATGCTATCGGACATAGCATCCGGCGCGGGCAAATCTGCCTTTTCGGAGGAACGATTGAACTTATTCTTTCTGAAAAACGCAAAGCCGCGAAAAAAGACGGGCGCGTTCACGCAAAAAATTGAAGAAATGAGGTGGGTCATATGGAGATGAACATTCATCATGACAGCAAAACGGTCGATATATGGCTCACCAGAAGCGAGTCGCGGGACGAAAGCTTCCGTCGCTCGCTTGAGCCGTATTACCGGCAATTTGCGAAGCACAAGTATTTTGTGTCGGTGTTTGAATCTGGCGACCGGGAGCTGTTTCCGGATACCGCCCTGCTCCTCCGCCACAATCTTGAGCTTCAGATGAAAGCCGAGCCGGCGACAGAGCAGGTTCAGGCGTAAAAAAACGGGGCAGGAGGCGCAATGCCTTCTGCCCTGTTGCTAATAAATTCCTTTGCTTATTTCAAAAAATCGCGTTTTAAAATAAGCCGGCAAATCGCGCCTTGTTAATTTCAGAATTCCACGGCAAATGATAACAATTCATGTCTTTGCAAATATACCATTGACAGCGGGTGGGTTCTGTGATACAATGTTGTCAGCAATATATCAAAGGAGTGATTATCAATATGGTTGAAAGATTCCGCATTGCCGCGTACACGCGAATCTCCGTTGACCTGGAGCTTGACCGCGATAATACGAGTATCGAAAACCAGAAAGCAATCATCGGTGAATACTGCCGCCTGCACTTTCCGACAAGCACGGTCGATTACTTCGAGGACCGCGACAAATCGGGCTACACATTCGAGCAGCGCCCAGATTACATGCGTATGCGCGAAAAGCTCATGCAGCGCGAATACGATATACTTATCATCAAGGACCTGAGCCGTTTCTCACGCAGAACCGGCAAAGGACTTGCCGAATTTGAGGATCTTGCCGAGCGCGATATCCGCATCATTGCCATCGGCGACGGGGTGGATTATTATCAGGATCACATCGACGACTGGATGAAGATCAAGCTCTACTTCTTCGTCAATGAAATGCCCGTCACCGACACCAGCCGTAAAGTTTCCGATGTCATTGCCTCACGGCAGTCAAAGGGCGAGTGGATATGTTCGGTTCCCTTCGGCTATGTCATCACCAACTCCAAGAAAATGACCTTTGAAATTGACGAGCCGTCCGCCGAGGTAGTGCGGCGCATATTCAACTATTATATCGACGGCTGGGGCTACAAAAAGATTGCAAACCATCTGACAGACGAGCATATCCCCACACCGCGAATGCGGGAAAAAGCCCGCAAGGAAGCGCAGGGCGATGAGTACAAGGGCAAGGTAAAGGAAACATGGAGCATCGTGACCGTCTCCGAAATTCTCTGCAACGATTTCTACATCGGCACACTGCGCCAGCACAAATTCAAGCGGAAAAAGATAAACGGAAACGATGTGCCGCTCGACGAAAGCCAGCATATCGTATTTGAAAACCACCATGAGCCGATTGTCGACTACCGCACCTTTGCCGTCGCGCAGGAGCTGTTGAAGCAGCGCACGACCACTCACTACCGCGGTCAGAAAAAGTATGCCAACAACTACTCCGGCTACCTCTTCTGCGGTGACTGCGGCTCCCCGATGTTCTCGCGCAGCCGTCCCGACCTTGCCGACGCTTACATCTGCGGCACCTATCACACGCGCGGCAAAGCCGGATGCACGACGCATCATATCCGCGTGGATGTGCTTGACCGCGAACTGAAACGGTACATCGCCAAGGTCTGCGAAAATTCCGAAAAAATGATAAAACAGCTGGAGTCCGAAATCAGCTTTGAGCCGAACGCAGTGAAGGACAGCACCAAAGCCGCGGATGAGCTTTCAAAGCTCATCGAGCAGGAAAAGGATTCGCTCAAAATCCTGATGCGGCAGAAATCCCGCGACCTCGCCCGCGCAAAAGGAAACGAGGATGTCATCATAGAAACCTACGACGCGCTGATCGAGGAAAGTGCCAACCGGATTCACGGGCTGGAAAATCAGATCGCCATGACGGCAGATACGAGAAATACCATCATCAGAGCCAATCGCCATGCAAAAACGGTGCTGGACATCTTCCACGATATTCTGACGAAAGAGAAGCTGGACAAGCGTGACATCGGGCTGATTGTTGACCGCATCATCGTATATGAAAACCGCATCGAGATCAAGCTGCGTGGTGATGTGGACGCACTCCTGCGGTGTGATGATGAAGCGCAAACGGAGGAAATCGCAAATTTTAACGGGGACACGGAGAATATCGAAAGAACCGCAGAAAAATACAATTCTGTGGTGGTTCAATCGGCAAAAAACCAAGTTGATAAGGTTTTTCGTGTCAATGTTATCAGTGGCGGCGACCCGCTTGAGATATATACAGATCGTGAGGGCGAGGTCATTTTCAAGAAGTATTCACCGATCGGAGAGCTGAACAGCTTTGCGGCGCAGTACGCCGAAACACTTCACAAAACCTGCGATCTTGACATTATGATCTGTGACCGCGACGCTGTTATTGCGTGTGCAGGGGTTTCAAAAAAGGACAACATCGAAAAGGGTATTTCGTCAGAGCTTGAAGGCATAATCGAAAAGCGTTCGCTTTATGTCTTTACGCCGGGCTCGGAAAGGGTCCGCGTCACAAAGGACATACGCGACGAAATATATGCAACCTGTGCCATGCCGATTATTACCGAGGGTGATGTAATCGGCTGCGTTGCCTCGGTTTCATCCGATCCGGACGCGCCTCGCGATACAGGAGTCGAAACAAAGCTCATTCAGACAGCGGCAGGCTTTCTCGGAAAGCAGCTTGAAACCTGAGCATTCTTTCCCGGCCACAGCACCTCTGAATTTATTCCGGCTTGGGCATTTTTTGCAAAAGCCGGAATTCTTTTATATAGTTTTCCCTATTTTTCACCGATAAGTTTTGTGCAAAAAGATGAAAATTCAAATTTTTTTAAAAAACTATTCCATTTTCAATGCCTATGTGATATAATACAAACTGCTTTAAGGAGTAAACATAAGCAGGTCGCCGTATCGGCGGTATTCACGGCCGTATCCGGTCGGATTTGCTTATTTTATATATATACTTTTTATATATAACTTTCCTAAAAAACAAAAAATGAAAAATCAAAAAGAAAAAAGAAAAAGAAATGAGAGGTAAACATTATGAAAAAGATTCTTAGTTTTGTACTTGTTCTTGCTCTTGCAGCAACACTTTCTCTTGCAGTATTCGCAGACGAGTCCGACGCAGCTGATACCAACGACGTAGTTGAGTCCGATGCAGTTGAGTCTGATGTTGAGTCCGCAACAGATGCTGCTGAGTCCGAGACAAAAACTCCTGATTCCGAGACAAAGCCGGCTGACGAGACACCGAAGACAGGCGACTCTGTTGTTGCAGTAGTTATCGCAGCAGTTGCAGCTTGCGGCGTTGCAGTAGCAGCAAAGAAGTTCAGCAAATAATTTAAGCGAACAACGTATTAAATTGAACAACAAGCTCCGGTTTATTTAAACCGGAGCTTTTGTTTTGTCCTGCCGCCGCAATTTGTACCGCCGCTTTACCGACTTTTACAATAAAACCGATACACATCATTTTGTGCCGCACCGGAATTTCGGTTTTTAAATCGGCATCTTATGTTTTTATTGACGTCCGGCGCAAAACAGAGTATAATTTTATGAGACTGCACGCAGCGGTCTTCTTACGCATCTGCCTACAGGAAGGCATATTTTGAATTTAACCCGAAGCATGCGGAGGACGGTATGATAATTCGCAGAATTGAACACAAAAGCAGCAGCATCGGCATCCGGGTCGCTGTTGCAAGCGACCTTCACGGCACCGATTTTAATGAGCCTGTTTCTCTTTTAAAATCCGAAAAGCCGGACATTATCGTTTGCCCCGGCGACATTTTTGAAATGCGCGACGGGCTCTCAAAAGAAAAAAAAGAGCTTATAAACCGTAACGGATACCGCTTTCTTTCTGCGGCAAGCAAAATTGCTCCGACATTTTTCTCACGCGGAAACCACGACGCTTTCCCGACCGATTTTGAGTACAGAGAAATTGAGCGCACCGGCGCAGTCATTCTTGACGGAAGCATGCAGGAGGAAAAGGGCATTTTAATAGGTGGGCTCGGCTCCGGCGGAAGCAACAGATATTTTAAGAGCACGAACTCGCCGGACAATGCGGAATTTTTAAAGGATTTTGCAAACAAGCCCGGCTTTAAGCTTCTTTTATGCCACCATCCGGAATACTACGACGAGTATATAAAGCCTCTTCCTATCGATCTTACGGTATGCGGCCACGCTCACGGCGGTCAGTGGGTAATTTTCGGGAAGTCGATTTTCGCTCCCGGTCAGGGGCTGTTCCCGAAATATGTAAGCGGCGAATACGACGGCGGGAGATTGGTTGTCTCTCGCGGAATGGGGGGTCTTACATGGATCCCGAGAATTGCAAATCCGTGCGAAATCATTATAATCTCGCTTTGACATGCGGCATTTGCCGGTTTGACATCATATTTTAAAACCGAATGCCGCATAAAACAAATTAATTTCGAAAAACCCGAAAGGACGGCTGAAAATGGATCAATATGCTCCGATAGCTGCAATTTCCACCCCGTACGGAAAAGGAGGAATTGCGGTCATCCGAATCAGCGGAGAAAATGCAATAGCAATTGCCGACAGGCTGTTCAAGCCGAAAAATCGGCGCAAACTTTCGGACGCGGCTCCGAACACTGCGGTATACGGAGAGATAATCAGCGAGGGAGAGGCAATCGACGACGGAATCGCAACCGTTTTCCGCGCTCCGAGATCCTTTACCGGCGAGGACACGGTGGAAGTCAGCTGTCACGGCGGAATTGCGCTGACAAACGAGGTGCTCGGCGCTGCATTTTCCTGCGGCTGCCGTCCTGCCGCTGCCGGCGAATTTACAAAAAGAGCATTTTTAAACGGAAAGATATCACTTTCCCAGGCAGAGGCAATCGGCGGACTGATCGATGCAAAATCAAGAGAAGCCGTACTGCTTTCATCCGCGCAGTCGCGAGGTGTGCTCCGTGACGAGGTAAAAAGGATCAGCGACGAGATATCGCTGCTTCTTGCGTCCGTATACGCCGTAATCGACTATCCCGACGAGGATCTTGCCGACCTGTCTGCAGATCAGATAAAGGAGCGTGCCGAGGCGATCGAAAAGCGTCTTGACCGGCTTTGCTCGACCTATCGTTCGGGAAGGGCGATCTGCGAGGGAATAGGCACCGTGATTATCGGCAAGCCGAACGTCGGCAAATCATCAATTCTGAATCTTATTCTCGGCAAGGACAGGGCAATCGTCACAGGCACTGCCGGGACAACGCGCGACATTATCGAAGAGACGGTCACGGTCGGAAAGGTTCTGCTGCGACTTTGCGACACTGCAGGGCTAAGGGAAACCGATGACGAGATCGAGAGCATCGGAATAAAGCGTGCAAAGGAAAAGCTCGGCGAGGCGGAGCTTGTTCTTGCGGTCTTTGACGGCTCATCTCCTGCCGAAAAGGAGGATCTTGAGCTGATAGATGAGCTTTCAAAGCTTGACACCGAAATAATTCCGATTCTAAACAAATCCGATCTTACAAAGCGTTTTGACTGTTCCCTGCTTTCGAAACTCGGCGAGCCGTTTATCTGCTCCGCGCACGACACAGAGTGTGCAGAAGCGCTTAAGAGCAGGATCTCGGAGCTTTTCGTCTCCGGAAAGATCGACTACTCTTTTGAGGCTGTCATTTCAAATCAGAGGCAGTATGCAGCGGCAAAGGAGGCGCTTATGCATGTAAGGCAGGCAATTTCGGCTCTTAGCTGCGGACTTGCGCAGGATATTGCCGGAAACGATCTCGAGCTTGCATATTCCCGTCTGCTCGAGCTTGACGGCAGACAGGCTGCAAGCGACATTACAGACAAGATATTCTCTCATTTCTGTGTCGGAAAGTGATCGCATCAAAAGCCGGCAGGTAAAGAGCCGTGCGGCAGGCGCATCGGCAGGTCAAAAAGCGCAATCAAGGTTCAAAACCAAAGCAAAAAGCATATCGAAAAACCGGATTTTTACATGCGTTTTTATCCGGTTTTTTCTTTTTTCTCTTTGATTTTTTTCAGGATTTTTTATACCGTTTCCCGGTCCCTTTTTTGCCCTCCTTTTTTGCGAAAAATTATTAAAACTGCTTAAAAGGTATTGACAGCGGTATCCTTTTTTATTACAATAATTATATTGGCTATATTATTTTTAATTTTAGTCCATATAACAAATTTACAAACGAAATAGAGGATTTAAACAAGGAAAGGAGGTAGTTTTTATATGACTGAAGCAATAATCGGTGCAGTAATCGGTATCGTTGTCGGTGTTCTTCTCGGAGCTTTGATCGGAGTATCTGTTTACAAGCAAAATGTAAAGAAAAAAGTAGGATCTGCCGAGGAACAGGCAAAAAGGATTATCGACGAAGGCACAAAGGAAGCTGAGACTCTTAAAAAGGAAGCTCTGATCGAAGCCAAAGAAAAGATTCTTAAGGACCGTACAGACGCTGAGCGCGAAATTAAGGAAAGACGCAACGAAGTTGCAAGACTTGAAAGACGCGCGGTTCAGAGAGAAGAGACTCTTGAAAAGAAGATCGAAGGTTATGAACAGAAGGAAGAAGCCCTTGAAAAAAAGATCAAGGAGCACGAGGAGCTTCTCTGCGAAGTAGAGTCGATCAAGGAGCAGCAGATTCAAAAGCTCGAGTCGGTCGCCAAGCTCACAAGAGACGAGGCAAAGGCAGAGCTTGTTCAGCATATTGAAAACGAAGTCAAGCATGAGGCTGCCGCTAAGATCATCGAGATTGAAGCACAGCTGAAGGAAGACGCAGATCAAAAGGCAAAGAACATAATCTCTCTTGCAATTCAAAGATGCGCATCCGATCATGTTTCGGAGGCAACCGTTTCTGTTGTCGCCTTACCGAACGATGACATGAAGGGACGCATTATCGGCAGAGAGGGCAGAAACATCCGCACAATAGAAACCCTTACCGGTGTCGATCTTATAATCGACGACACTCCGGAGGCAATTACGGTATCAAGCTTTGACCCCATCCGCAGAGAGATCGCAAGGATGGCGCTTGAAAAGCTTATCTCGGACGGAAGAATTCATCCGTCGAAGATTGAGGAAATGGTTGAAAAGGCCCGCAGGGAGGTCGAGACATCGATCAAGCAGGCAGGAGAAAGAGCCGTTTTCGAGGTCGGTATTCACGGAATCAACGGAGAGCTGGTTAAGCAGCTCGGAAGACTCCGCTACCGCACAAGCTACGGTCAGAATGTTCTCGATCACTCGATCGAGGTTGCAAAAATCGCAGGAATTCTTGCAGACGAAATCGGCGTAGACAGCACGCTCGCACGCAGAGCCGGCCTGCTCCACGACATCGGCAAGTCGATGACCTCGGAAATCGAGGGCTCTCACGTTCAGATCGGTGTCGACATTGCAAGAAAATACAAGGAAAACAAGGATGTCATTCACGCAATCGAGGCTCACCACAACGACGTCGAGCCGAAGACGATTGTTGCTATGCTTGTTCAGGCGGCAGATGCGGTTTCCGCGGCAAGGCCGGGAGCGAGAAGAGAGGATCTTGAGAGCTATCTTAAGAGACTTCAGAAGCTCGAGGAGATTGCAAACAGCTTCCCCGGAGTTGAAAAGTCGTTTGCAATTCAGGCAGGCAGAGAGATCCGCATAATGGTCAAGCCGGACGAGATCAACGACGAGCAGATGATTCTTATCGCTCACGAGATCGTAAAGAAGGTTGAAAGCAGCCTTGAATATCCGGGTCAGATCAAGATCAATCTCATCAGAGAAAGCAGAGCGATCGATTACGCAAAATAAGCCCATCGGTTTATTTTGCCCGATACGGCTGAATTATTTTGAAAGCAAAAGGCTGTGCAGTTTTTACTGCACAGCCTTTTTTGGCTTTTGACGGTCAGGGGCCGAGGCTATCCGGCGGTACGGAGATAGGAGAGGTGCGTCAGTATGGAGGTACGCTGGCTGGTGCAGACGGTTAAGCAGGCGGTTAAACAGACAAGTTAAGCAGACGACAAACAAGCCAATAAAAGGGACAAACAAAGGCAGGTACATGGGAAAACGCCATGCACCTGCCTTCTTATTTTGCTTTTTATACTTTTTTTACATTCTTCTGCCTTGCGGTTTATTTGCGGCTTTTTGTATGCCGCATTGCCTGCAATCGTCCGCAACAGTCTGCAATCTCTTTTAATCGTCTGCAAAGGGAAATTGCCGAGTCCTTCCCTTTTACATCCCGGCTTATTTCTGCTCGAGACGAGAAATTCGCTGGCTGAGTGTCGGATGATTATGCTCGACAAAGACAATTAAGGGGTGGGGATTGAGGTTGCCGAGGTTATCGGAGGATATCTTCTTCAGCGCCGAGACGAGCGCCTTGCCGCTTCCGATCGATTTTGCATATGCATCGGCGCGGTACTCGAAGCTGCGCGACACTGCATTTATCGGAATTGAGGTGATCGTCGTTATCGGCTCGAGAAGAGCTCCCATCGCGATAAACACCATAGAGAAATTGACCCCTGCAAAGCCGAATGCCTTAGAAAAGCCCGGCGCATAGACAAGCGCGAGCATAAGCAGCATTACCGGAAGCAGAGAAAGCGAACTCATTGCCGTCAGCAGTGTTGTATCCTTCTTTTTAAAGTGCTGAAGCTCATGTGCGAACACCGCGACTATCTCATCGTCGGAATAGTTATTTACCAGATTATCATAAAGGACGATTTCCTTGAACTTACCGAGTCCGGTGCAGAACGCGTTGACCTTATTGGTTCTCAGCGACGCGTTCATTACATATATCTGTCTTAATTTATATCCCTCTTTTTCGAACATTTCGGCAAGCCTTGTCCTAAGCTCTCCGTCCTCAAGCGGAGTGAATTTATTAAACAGCTTCTGGAAGGTCAGACTGAAGGTGGAAAACAGCACGACAAACACCAGCACAACCGCATACGCCGCGATGAAGAAAAGCATACCGAGCCTTGTATAAAGAAAAATGCAGAGGCAGATGAGTCCGCATTCAAGAAGCAGAGAAACAATCAGGCTCTTTATTTTATCTACAACAAAGGTCGAGAGCTTCATTGTTCCCATATCGTACTTCTTTTCAATCTTTACATCCGAAATATAATCGAGCGGAATTGTGACAAGGCTCGAAAGAAGAATATATGTGCCGCTTAGGCAGATTGTGTTAAGATACACATTTGACGGCATAAGCGAGCCGAACCACGAAAAGGCATCGGTCAAAATCAGGATGCAGAGGAAAACCAGTGAAACAACATCCGAAACAAGCGAAACGAAATTCGATTCTCTTGCGTAGCTGCTCCATTTTTTATATCTTTCGCCGTCATATACATCCTTTACATTTTCCGGCAGAGGCTTTTTCCTCTGCTTTTCGTTAATGATATAAAGACATGCCTGAAAAGCGAAATTCAAAAGCATCACCGCTATCACAAAATATTTTGCTGACATATGCTCCCTCCGGGCTTTAATTGTTTGATTTTTTGCCGGGACACCAGACTGCATCCGGCAAACCATACAATATTGTTCTACCGTACAATGCCGTACAATTAAATTATACACTGCATATTCCGCATTTTCAAGAAAAAAATGTACTGCTTTATTCCCTGCGTATTATTTTCTCTTACAGACAGTGCGAGTTATATTATATGTAAAGATATGCAAAGAGGCGAAAAGAAAAAGTGCAAAAAGGGTTGACAAAGCATTTCGGTTATGATAAGGTTGAACAGAATGGATGAGTGTTGCTCATCTTCGCAAAATCTTATCGAAACAAATCAGGAAAGGACGATTTGCGATGCAGAACGAGAAGAAAAAAAACGGCATCACTGCGTGCGACCAGAGTCAGATTATAGTTAAGGATGACACTCGCCCCACGCTGCCTGTGTACGACTATGCCTTTGAGCTATACGTCTCACCGGACGGAAACGACAACGGCAGAGGCACAATCGGTGATCCGCTTAAAACTCTTGAGGGTGCAAGAGATTATATAAGAAGGCTTCGTGCCTCGGGTGAGGACTTTACCGGCGGTATCGCGGTAAATTTCAGAGGCGGAGTTTATCCTATTGTTAAAACATTCAAGCTTGAGGCAGAGGATTCCGGAACGGCAAGCTGCCCGATTACCTACCGTGCTTACAAGGACGAAAAGCCGATCCTTGAGGGTGCTATAGAGCTTGATCACAAGGACTTTGTTCCTCTTACCGAGCAGTTCAGCTCGAGACTCCGCGACGAGGACGCAAAGAAGAATGTCGTAATGCTTGATCTTTCAAAATACGACTACCGCGATCTCGGTCCGATTATCGACGGAGAAAGAAACGGTGCGGAGCTTTACATCGGCAAAAAGCGTCAGAACATCTGCCGCTACCCGAAGGAGGGCAAGAACGTCGTAATCAAAGAGGTTTACCGCCATGAAACAGATCCGGCTCATCATGTTATTCTTGAGCTTGATGACGAGACCTACAAGAACTGGGGCTCGTATTCCGGAATCTATCTTTGCGGATACTTCAGATACGACTGGTCATACGGCGTAACCGTTCTTAACGGCGTCGCAGACAACGGCTTCCTTGATGCGGGACCTCAGGCATATGCAGGCGGCGGACACTTCTTCTTCCACAACGTTTTTGATGAGATCAGCGCCCCCGGCGAATACTGCATCGACCGTGAGAACAAGCTTCTCTTCGTCTACAAGACAGAAAACTTCGACAACGAGACAATTCAGCTCTCCTGCATGGCAGACACTCCGCTGATTCTCGAAAATGTCAACTATTTCACCTTCGAGGGCTTTACAATCGAAGGAACCAGAGGCCATGTCTTCAACGTAAAGGGAGATCATGTCCTTATCAACAAGAACCACTTCCTCATGGGAATGCACATCGGCGACATGACCGGTAAGTTCAACATATTCGCAAACAACCTCGTTGAGGAAATCGGCGGAAGAGGAATCTTCATCTTCTCCGGAAGCTTCGACACGCTCGAAAGCGGTCACAGCTACATCTACAACAACGAGTTCCACGACTGGGGTCAGATCAACAAGGTCTACAACCCGGCAATGAAGACAACCGGAAACGGAGATGTCATGTCCCACAACCTCATGTACAACTATTCGCACGAGGCGGTTGAGTACAACGGAAACGAGCTCGTTTTCGCATACAACATCATCCACGACGTCTGCGACGAAACAGGAGACGCAGGTGCTGTCTACATCGGAAGAAGATGGGACTGGAACAACAACGTAGTTAAGTTCAACTACATCTACAACGTAGAGAACAAGCTCCTCGGAGGAGCTCCGAGAGCCCTTTATTATGACGATACAGGCTCCGGTCAGGTCGTCTTCGGAAACATCATCCAGGACCCCCAGGGCTTTACGATTCACTGCGGCGGCGGACGTGATATGGACATCCGCAACAACATCCTTATCGCTCACGGAAACGGCGGTCTCGGATACGATTCAAGAGCTGCCGGAATCAACTGGCAGACAGATATGGCAACCTTCAACACGGGCTATGTCTGGACAAACATCGAGGCTCATCCGTACCTTTCCAAGCTCTGGATGAACAGCTTCCCTGTTCTTTCCTACCGTCAGCCGAACACCGATATCGGCACCGGAAGAAGAAACTTCGACACCGGCGGAAACATTTCATATTCGGTTATCAGAGATAACGTCCTTGTCGGCACTCCGACAATCGGAGGCTCAAACCTCATTACGGTTTACTCCTCCGTCCGCGACAACGTCACATATTCCGGACCGTCTGTTGTCGGATTTAAGGATTTTGAAAACAGGGATATGACTCTTACCGAGGATTCTCCTGTGTACTACGATCTGCCGGGCTTTACTCCGATTCCGTTTGACGAGATCGGCCTTGTAAAGGACTGAAGGGAGGCTTAACACAATGATAGATTACAAAACACTTGACAATTCATGGCTTACAGCCGATGTGTTCTCCGAGCAGAACGCCGTTAAGGGAGGAAGCCGCCTTGTTCTTTGCGACAAGGGCGCAAGCAGCTTCAAGATCTGCTATCAGGGAACAAGATATGATATATACTACGACGGCGCTATCGCAATCAGAAGCGCAATCAAGCAACTCACCGGAATCGAGCTTCCGATGGACGAAAAGAAGGATGAGGACACAGAAAACATCATCTACATCTGCGGAGAGGACAAACCCGGCTCTCTTCCGCAGGACAGCTTCTCGGTAAAGGCAAACGGATCTGTTCTTTCTATTGCCGGAAGCACCAGAACCGGCTGTGTATGGGGAGTTTACTACATCGTAAGATATGTGTTCGGCTATGACGCGCTCCGCGATGTCGAGGTTCCGACATTTGAAAAGCTCTCTGTCCCGGCAAAGCTCAACAAAACAGTTAAGATTGTAACCCACGGCGACGCTTCGATCTCCGGAAGAAAGCTTTCGGACTTCAGAATCGTTATTCCGTCTCTCAAGAGATATGAAAGCGAAGGCTATGCCGCAAAGCTCATCACAAACGCAATCGAGGATATGTGCGGCGGTCTTGTCGTCGAAACTCTCAACGACAACGAGGAAATCGAGGACAAGAACGGTCTTATCCTAATCGGAGAAACCGCATTTGAAAAGGAGCTCGGCTTTAATATCGACAGAGAAAAGCTGGCAGGCGGCTCTATTGTCGTCAAGGTAAACGGTCAGAACGTTCTTGTCACAGGCAAGACCAGCGATCAGGTCGTAGCCGCCGCTTATGCGTTCCTTGAGGACTGCATCGGATTCTACGATCTCGGATTTATGCCTGCTCTTCCCGAGAAGGACATCAACCTGAGAAACGGCTTCAAATTTACCGCAAAGAGCGCTCTTCGCGTTGTTGATTCGCTTGAATTCGACATCGAAAGCCTTACAAAGAGCACAGTTGCCTCTGCAGGAGAGGAGATCTGCTTCAGCGATGAGGACACGGTTTATGACCTTGTCGACAAGCTCTCGGACATTGCCGACGACAACGACACGATCTATGCAATTCTCAATGCAAAGACAAAGTGGTGCGACTGTGAGGAATGCAGAGCCGCAGCAGAAAGAACCGGAACAAAAGCCGGTGCCTTCTTTGAAGCGCTCAACAAGGCTGCAGACGAGCTTTACGACTACAAGATCGTTACTCTTGCAACCAAGGACACCCTCAAGGCGCCGAAGATGGAGCTTGCGGAGAATATCGATGTTGTCGTCTGCGACGACAAGCTCTGCTCCGCTCACTCTGTAGCAGACAAGAGCTGCGAGCACAACAAGAGCTTTGCAAAGACCGTAAGAGACTGGCTCAAGGTCACAGAGAATGTCTATGTGCTCGACCTTACAAGCGACTATCACCACTACCCCGTCTCCTTCCCGAACTGGAATGTCATCTATGACAACTTCAACTTCTATGTAAAGAGCGGTATAAAGGGTGTATATCTGCAGATTTACGGAAAGGGCTCGGTACAGACCCTCACAGAGTTCAAGGGCCTGCGCGAATTCCTTTACCGCAAGCTTGCAAGAAATCCGAAGGCTTCGCGCGACGAGTTTAAGACCTATATCGACGAATACCTTGAAAAGGCGTTCGGAAAGGCTGCTCCTGCGGTTTCGGCATATATGGAAAAGGTCGAAAAGCTCGCATCCGGCAAGTGCTACGGCATTTACACTCCTGCGGCAGTGCTTCTTCCGATCGAGAAATCCGGAGAGTGGTACGATCTTACCGAATGCACCGAAATGTTCGAGTGCTGGGATGCCGTAACTCCGTACACAGAGGCGGTCGACAAGACCAAATCTATGGTAGGACACATGGTTCTCCGCCGCATTTCCGAGCTTAACCGTTCCGACAACGCAATGCATGCAAAGATGCAGTACACACTCTGGCTGCAGAAGGCTATCGACAACAAGAACCGCACCATGGCAATCAGATCCATGCTCGGCGAGCTCTCGAAATAATTTTTACTCGGTTCGGGCAAAACCGGACAGCAAAATGCATATAAGCACAAGGCTCCGCCTGATTTTTTCGATCGGCGGAGCTTTTGCTTGCAAAATCCGGATTTGTATTGTAAAATGATATCTGTTATGAGCATATACTACACAGAAGCAAACGGAACAAAAATTGAATATGAGCTTACAAGAAAGCAGATTAAAAACATCAATATCCGCGTAAAAGCCGACGGAAGCGTTCATGTATCGTCGCCGAAAAGGGTCAAAATCGACGCAGTAAAAAACTTTGTCGACTCAAACGCCGAGGCGATCAGCCGCGCAATCGAAAAGCTCAAAAAGAAAACGGCTGTTCTTAATGAAAACGAAACGCGCCTGCTCGGGAAAAGATATACCGTACTTGCCGTCTGCAAAAGCAGAAAGGATTGCCCTAAGCATGAGATCATTAATGATAAAATAGTCCTTTATCTTGACGACCCGGCGGATCCGAACGAAAGAGAAAAAGCACTCCTTGATTTTAAAAGGGATGTCTGTAAAAGGTCCGTGCTGCCGATTTGTAAAAGACTTCTTCCGGAATTTGAGGATGCGATCGGCAAGGAGCCGAAAATCACCTTTAAGAGCATGAAAACAAGATGGGGCAGCTGCAATCCGAAGAAAGGCAGGCTTAATTTCAGCATTATGCTTGCCGATGAGCCGATTGAGTTTGTCGAATATGTCGTCCTGCATGAATTCACGCATTTTCTGCGCGCGGATCATTCGGATGAGTTTTACAAACTGATTCTTAAAAGGATGCCGGATTACAAAAGCCGCAAAAAGCTGTGCGGAAAAACCGAATAATTTAAAGTTTTTAAAAATCTTAAGCAATACCTATTGCAATTTTCCCCGGTTTATGCTAAACTATTTATCTGTAAGCGCTTCGGCTTGCATTATAAAAGATACGGAGAGGTATCGAAGTGGTCATAACGGGGCTGACTCGAAATCTCTTTCGGCTGACGGAAGTAAAACTTCCGAAAAGCCTTTAACCGTGCGGGTTTCGGGCACTTGCCCGCCGCAGGTACACCGTGAGTTCTAACAGGAATTCTAATACAACTGAATACTTGCGTTGATCTCGGTTTTCCGAGTTAACATACATGGAGAGGTATCGAAGTGGTCATAACGGGGCTGACTCGAAATCAGTTTGCGAGCAATCGCACATGGGTTCGAATCCCATCCTCTCCGAAAATAAAAAAGCATCCTTTACGGGTACTTTTTTATTTTCCTCTGTTGGGATTCGAACGGGTCGGTGTTGAATGTCCTGCCGGTGGCAGGGCAGATCCGACCCTGACCGAGCCCACAGGCGAGAACGAATCCCTCTCTCTCCGAATACAAAAAAGCATCCTTTTTATGGGTGCTTTTTTTCCTCTCTGTTGTGATTCGAACGGGTCGGTGTTGAATGTCCTGCCGGTGGCAGGGCAGACTCGACCCTGACCGAGCCCGCAGGCGAGACCGAATCCATCTCCAAAGCCAAGAAAGCCGCACGATTTTTCGGTTGGGCGGCTGTGTGATTTTTGCAGACATTTTTATTTTTTTAGTTATTTAATCAAGCTGCAGCTATGAATATGCACCGAATTTACTTTGTTAAGCGAGCAAAATAAAGCCGCATTCAGATATTGGTATGAATGTAATACAAGGTCAATGTTTCAACGTCGAAAAAGTATATACTGTAATTGTCATATTTTTCGTACTTTGAATCTCCGATCGGCTTCCCTTCTTTTGTTTCTATTCGGACATAATCTCCCGAAGAAACAGAGTTAATATCAAAAACGTACTCATCCATACGGTTTTCATACTCCATTACGCTCCCGAAATGCTCGAAGTAGCCTTTTACATTTTCGATATCGCTTTCGCCGATTTTCGTGTACGCTTTATTTTCCTTGAAGCAATCGGCAGAATTATATTTATAATAGCAAAAATCAGTAAAGTCCTGAAAGCCGGACTCATCAAAATGCTCTTCGGACTCGATATAACCGTCCGGTACATATTTCAGCTTGCCGAAGCAGGAAGAAAGCAAAAATACGGCAGCTATCAAAAGGAGTACACATATTACTCTCTTCATAATATTCCCTTCTCTTTAGGTTTGTTTTGTCTTTTCTGTATTTTATTATAGTATTTTTCTTTCAAAAGTCAAGGGGGCTCAAATTATGTGGATATTGGCTTACAGGAGGCATTTTTCATTGTTGAAATTCGGCCAGAAACACACCGCAAACTTGAACTCTGTAAGAATTTACTTTTATAACGGTATATTCATTGCAGTGACAAGTGCGCGTTAACAAAAAGAAGAGGATAGGAATTGCCTGTCCTCTTTTCTTTTTTAAGAGCAAAAAATCCCCTGCAAAAGCAAGGGGTTTTCTGCATTTGGGAGGATATAAATACACGCAGGAAAAGCTGCGGTATCAGCGAGTTAAATATCTCGAAATAGTAACAGCATCCTTTTCGTCTACCACGCCGTCGCCGTTCAGATCTGCCTTTGTAAGGTCAATGTTCACCTTCCACCCTGCAAGATATCGAGATAGCAGAACAGCATCCTTTTCGCCTATAACGCTGTCACCGTCAAGATCATGCTCAAGGGTGTAAAGATACCCCTCAACCTTTGCAAGAAAGGCTTTCCAGTTGCTTCTTGCAACCTTTCCGCCTGTGCTGCGGAAGATGTAATACGGACACCACTTCTTTCCGTAGACAACGTTTGCAGACTGCTCGGCCGGATCGTCAAAATGCTTTCCTTCGCGCTCGTTTACCCAATATGTATGGGTCACAACCTTCGATACCGGGAGCTTGTATACATGGCAAAGGATCGCGCACAGCTTGGCGCAGTTGTCCTCTGCTTTCATGTCTTTTGCTGTGTACCCGGATGTCATGCAGCACTCGATTGAAATCGTTGTGTAGTTGCCGCCGCTTTTGTTGGCTGTACCGTCAGGCTTGAAGGTGTCACCGGCATGATATGTCAGCTCACCGAGAGGAGCAAGAAGCTGAACCTCCTTTTCATCTACAATAAAGTTGAAGGATGCCTGACCGAGCATGCCGTTTTTTAAGGCAGCTGCGTATCTGTCGGCACTGTTCGATTTGCATGCGGTCGAGTTGTGTACCGTGATTCCTGTTATGTTGATCTTTGTGCCGAGAGACACAACAATGTTCCGGTATACGTTAAGCCCGAGAAGAGACAGCTCATCTATCTTTTTCTTCATACGGATTTTCCCCGGCTTTCTGCGGAAGATTCATAAGCGCCGCAAGACCGGCAGCAATGCCGGATACAGCAAGGCAAAGAAGCGAGTTTGCAAGTACGTTGTAATCGTCTGTTCCCTTGGCAAGAACATAGCTCAGATTCGCGACAATGTATCCTGCCGCTGCCTGAAAGAAGGTTCTGCCTGCTCTTTTAAGTGTTTCTTTCATGATCAATACCTCGTTTATAAAATTTGTTTTTACTTTATAATCAGCGTCAGAAGCGCTCCGATCCCTGCCGAGCAGAGAGCAGCAATAATATAACCGACAATCCGCTTGTACTTTGCCCCCGGCTCCATTTCAAGAGCTGTGACCTTGCCGTCTATGCGGTCTATTTTGCTGTTGGCTTCCTTTTGCTGATAAGCAAGAAGCTTGATGCTTCCTGCCATCTCTGTAAGAGCTTCATTGTCCTTTTCGAGCCTGTCAATTCTGTGACTGTTCGATTTCCCTCGCTGCTCTGCTTCTGCGAGGCGCTCAACAATTTCCGATTCGTTCATTTTTTCTCACCAAGAAACATCAATAATATAGTGCGACGGATAAAGAGAATAATTGACTGAATTAACAACCCAGACTAAGCCGTTGTCTCTGACAACCAGACTTCCTACACCTAAAAAATCAGAGTCGGTCGAGGTAAGTCTGATTGAAAAATGGCGGTCGCTCTGTTCGCCTGACGGATTGTATCTGACTGTACGCTGATAGTAACCGGTACTTACAATACGGGAATTGTTAGCTGCAAGAGTTTCGATAATCGCGCCTGCCGTACCCGATGCCGTGTTGTTTCTTGCCCGGACAACCAGTGTGTCAAGCGATGCAATCTCCGAAAAAATCGTGTCGGTTGCCAAGACAAATTCCGTTTCTGATCCGGTCACCTTTTCTGTAATTTCCCCTTCGTAATGCCTGAAATTGCTTCCGCCGCTGACATTTACGCTTGCGCTCGCAAATTCGGTCACATCATATGTGCCGTTTTCGGTAATCTGCTTTGTTCCTTGAGGGATAGAAAGCGTGCCGGTTATCATGTCCCCGTTTGAATCGTGCGCCGTGCAGCCCTGTAAGAGCTTATCGGCTGCTACCGTGTCGGCGGTAAGATCGATTCCTGCGCCGTCAATTAAAATTTTGCTTGTGCCCAATCAGCTCACCCCCACAATGTAAAAAGATGTTGTAACGCCGTTTGTAACGATCGTGACGGTGTGCCTTGCGGCTGCGTATTCGGTTCCGCCGATCGTGATTTTGCCTTTGTTTTCCTTGTTTGTAATGTCCTGGTGCTGAGTTAAATAACCGCTGTCGTTTTCAAGCTCGCTTGTTTTTTTCGGAATGTCGGAAACGCTCGCCGCGCCGATATTTTCCCTTGCCTGAAGCTTTTGCGATTCGGTTTTTTCCTGCTTGGAATACTGTACCGGATCGGCAAGTGAAACGGCAATACCGGCAATCTGCTCCTTGTCGCTGTCGGTTAAAACGTAATCCTCGCCGTCTGCCCCCTTCGGGCCCTGTGAGCCTGTGTCTCCTTTCGGCCCCGGAGCTCCCTGCGGCCCGGTATCTCCTGCAGGACCTTGCGGACCGGTTGCACCGCGCTGTCCTTCTGGACCTGTGGCGTTTATTTCGGTATCCTTTTCACCGATGTACCAATGACCGTTTTCTCCAATGTGCGGTGTAACACCTGGAATTCCCTGCGGTCCTGCGGCACCTTGTGGTCCGGGCACACCTTCTCTGCCTCTTTCTGCCTCAATTCGGCCGTCTAGACCTTCATATCCCATTTTAAATTTTATATTCAGGTTCATATAGCCTCCTCGTTTAGAATTCTGTCAACCGATATTCTCATTATGTCACTTGGAAACACATTGTTGCCGATTTTTACTTTGACCTGTATTTCTCCCACCACGCCTTTGTTAAGTCTAAGTGTATCCTGCTGTGTAAGCTCCAGAACAAGAGAATTGCTTGTGTTGTCCGACGCCATTTCGGGAAGCTCTTTGCTTATGACCTCGATTCCGTTCTGCGCTATAGAAAAAACTGCAGCAGTTATATCTGCAACCTGTATTTCGCCCGGCATATTCAGTGTTATTTTTGGCGTTGATCCTCTGATCATTTTCCCCTCCGTTATCAGGTGTGATATATTATCTGAATAATTGTTTGTGACGTGTCGGCGGTCTTGCACATTATTTTTCCGCTCTCGTTAACATAAACATAGCCGATGCCACCATTTGTGCTTATACACATTCCGAAAGTGCTAAAAGCCGGTCGTATATCCTCCGGAAGATTTCCGACAACCGGAGAATACTCATATGCTATAGCGCTTAACGGCGAAAATCTAAGCTGTATATGAACAAAACCCGACGAGCTTTTGACAACCCAATTATCTCCTGAATATGACGACACAAGATTCGTTTGAAGATCTAAATCCGTTTTTGATGTCACAACTCCGTCCGCAAAATTGACCGGCACATTAAATCTGAAATCTTCGTCACCCCAATCAAACACCGGCATTGCTCTTGAAAGCGTTGCTATAACAGATTTGGCGTCTTTACTCACACCGTATATTGCATCGCACGCCTGCATTTCAATATCGTAAGCTTTTGTATAATCCAGCCCCGTCAGCACCCCGGAGGCAAAATAAGAACTGTCATTCAGCGTTACATTTAATGAGACATACTCCGAAAAAGTCTCCGCCCCTTTAACCTTGTATCTCGCCCTTATTGTCAACTCGTTTTGAACTGTACCGAAAGAGCCGTTATACCACACGCCGGTTGCAGAAACAGAGACTGTACCTTCGGTAATGTCCGACCAATCCGGCTGATTTTGTGCCGCTATTGTCGGCGCTCTATACGAGATCAATGTAAGACCAGGGGCAGTCGCTTTTGAGGAAAAGTTTCTTGAATCTGCTGTTTCTGCGGTTATTGGCAGAGAGTATATGACCGCATCATTAATCGTATATTGCAAACTTGCAGTTGATCCTGCAATGTTATGTGTAGTTGTTCCGTACCTAACTGTTAATCCTCGTACTGTGGCTGCGTTCTTTGCTTCGACATCGGTTGATATTTCGCATTTGCTTTCGCCCGAAACTATTGTTTTAGCGTTTCCCGTCAGTAATAAGGTGCTCGCGTTGATATCTTGTACAGAGCATGTTATGGTTGGCGAACTTGTGCTTGAATCCACATAAACGCGCATTACTTTATTGTTACTTCCGAGAAGCGTGTTTCCACTGTATGTATCACACCGTATCGTCACTGACAACGAGTTATCCTGCGGAATCAGTTCAAATAACGCTTCCGGCACCGTCCAATTATATGTTGCAGAAGAAACCTTTCTTTCAATAATTGTCCATCCGCTTTGGTAGTTTGTTTTGTAATAAAGGCTGTGACTATAAGATGTGTTATATGAGTTAATTGCGATTACACAGGTACTGCCGATATAGCTTATAGTAGGAAGCGTCACAGTGCTTTTGCGGATTATTGCATCAAGTGATGCCGTTGCAGAAACGGTTCTTGATGTATTCTGCGCCGGAACATTATTTGCACTTGAGTTCTCCGTAAACTTCCACAAACAGGATATCGGCACGGAATGCACAAGACCATCAGTGCAGTCAATATCTGTATAACCCTCGGCAATTACCGTGCCTTTTTTAAAGCTTATTCCTCCTGCGCTGAACTCCCCAAGCTCCCACGCGGCAGAAGGTTTATTTTTCCCGTCGAATACAGAGATGCCGTTAATAGTTCCGCTGTATGTTGTAGTATGTTTATAAAACGACGACGATGCTGTACATGCAAGCACCTCTCGAACACTAACCCTGTGATTCCCTGTCGTTTCGTTCGGCTCTGTTTTTGCATATAAAATAACATAGTATTTGTAGTTTCCGCTTTTCGGAGACATTGCTGACGACATTGCTTGATATGTATATTCCGATGTAAGGTTTGCCATCTTATCCTCCTATCCAAAAGCACGCTGTCCTGCGTTTGTTTGAACTGTCTGTATAATCCTGAAGCCTTGAGTGAGTGCCAATAACAAGAAACTGACGCGCAGTCAGATTAATCGCTTCTACTCCCTCATTATTTGCTTTAAGAATTTCTTCGCTGCCCCTTTTTACATACATTCCGGAGTTATCAAGAAGATTTTCCATCTCGTCCCCGGATTTCTTTATACGAAGACCGTCCTCGTCAAATGTGTACCCGGTCGAAGTCTCAATGCTCTGCTTCCCGTCTACCTTCTGCTGAACGAGAAATTCAATTGCATCCGCCGTCATTGTTGCACTGACGCGTTTTGTTATATCTCCGATTTCTCCTGCAAGACCGTTTATATCCTGCTCTGTTTTGCTTACAAACGCCTCGATCGTCTGGGCTTGCTTATTAACGCGCAAAACCGTCTGATTTATAACCCTGTCGGTTTTAGATGCTGTTGAATAGTCGGTTTTTGTTCCTTCCGGAATAACACTTTTTATTGTCTCCTGAATGCCCTGCGTAATCTCTATGTTATTACCGAGCATTATTGTTGAGTAGACACTTCCATCAAGGGTTTCCAGAGTAAACCGGTCACCTATATCGAACAGACAGCAACCGAACGATGAAATCTCACAAGGAAAGAATGTCAATCCATGTAGCGCGTTGTATATTCCGTCGATAAAATCATCTCTGTGTGTGTCCATGAGTTGATTGTTCTCTATCTTAATTTCGTGAAAGTCTGCTGCAGTCTCGTCCTGTTTGTACAGATTGTCTTCCTGCGGAGTACGAGCAATTACAACGCTGTTTATCGGGCCATATTGATCACTTATTGCAATTGCAGACAAATTGTCAGGGGAAATCGTTTCATTTGTTTCTGTGGGGTATATTACGCTGACAGCGTCGTTTATAATGGCAATTGTTCCGCCTGCGGCTTGTGCTATCTCTGTTAAAACATCTCGATAGGTGTACTGACCGTCGTCGTATTTTTCACCATCAAGAACAACATCGCTGTTCGTGAAAGCCTTGGTTGTCAGTGTCAATCCTATCTGTGAGCATAGTTGTTCAAGAAAGCTGCCAAGCGTCACCGTCTTCGTAAAATCAGCAAATTTAACGTATGTTCTCATTGCTGATATCATCTTGTCATAGCAGATCAACTTTACCGAACTGCTCTCGTCGCTGTATTCTGCTTCGACGACCGTAAATGTTCCGAAATCACGAGATTCTTCGTTCCTTGCCCCTATCTTTTCCACTTTAATCGTATCAACAACAAATGTTTCAGAATCAGACATTGCCATAACAAGCGTCTCACTTATTCTGTATATGCTATAAGTAAGACCGTCTGTCCCGGTCGGAATCCCTGTAATAACATTTGAGCTTGTAAGTAAGACCGAATACTCAACTCCGTTTGTGGTTATTCTGTAATGTTCGCCTGCCTCAAGGGCTTCGGAAATCGGCAGCGCCGCTCCGTTTTTCGGTATCGTAAAGTTAGCCCCTTCATATAGCAGAGTATCCGGCTCTGCCTCCCCCCTTACTGTGAGAGAAATGTTTAATTCATCACCCTTTATGCTGTCACAAAAGCTTTGATCTCCGGCATTGTCGAGCTCGATCGTCGCCTCCCTCATAACCGAAGTCAGGAGGGAACCATCGGTTTCTATGTTACAGGAGGCGATATCTCCGCTCGTATATGTGGAGCTTCCGTGTGTGATTGTAACATCTATCTGCTTTCCGTATGATTCTATAAGCGGCTTAAACGCCGCTGCGTTACTGATCATTTCACGTTCTCCTCTTGATCGCTATAATTGATATTTTAATCGGCTTATGGCCCATATCCTTTCCCCGTTTCAGCTCGTCCACCGCGTCACCAAAATAAAATGCTGCAGTCACGTTCTTACGCTTCTCCGTGTCATAATAGGTTACATTTGCAGAGGCAACGTTTACAAGACCAAGAAATTTGGCTGTTTCCTCTGCAGTCATCTTTCCGGTTGTGATTTCAATTTTCGGGAAAATGCCGATCAGGGTTCCTTTGTTTTCTCCCGTCATGCTTCGCCCGGTGTCGGAGCTCCACAGCTTACAGTACGACACCTTGTATGATACCAGCTTGCTGATATCCGTATTGCCTATTTTAAGTAATGGCATTAGATCCCTCCGTTTGTTACAAATTTACGTTTGTTTGACAAATCGATAACTTCTTCGGCTATCTTTTTCCCGGACAGATATATCGGAATAACGATTTTGCCGGTGGCTCCGTTTATCTTTTCGGCGAGCATGTCCATCCATCCGGTATTCTGATCAAGCGGAAGTATTGCTTCTGCTCCTGCTTCGCCTGCAATTAACGGAACGCCTCTGCCGGGGCGATTGACAATTCCCCCGGTCGCCAATCGTGGGATTTCCGTTATATTAATTCCAAAATGTCGTCCCCCCATTCCAGGAACCCAATCAGGGATATCTACTGAAATTTTATTGAGACCGCGAATTAATGTATTAATAATGTCAATAAAAACATTTACGACGCCCTTAAGAAAATTGAGTATAGCGTTCCATATACTCAAAAACGCATCTTTCCACGCTTCCCATACAGCCGCCCAGTCTCCTGTCCCAATCGCGGATATTGTTTTTACAACTGCACCGATTATTTTTAGGATAGAGCCAAAAGCGCCTCCTATAGTTTGCATCACTGTTCCGACAACATCACCGACAGCAGTTAATGCCGCTGACAGTATATGGCATATTGCGCCTCCTTTTTCAAGCCACTTTCCAATTCCAGAAAAAAACTCACGGGTCTTTTCTGCAATTCTGCCAAAAAAATTTGTAATCTCGTTTCCTGCATTTGTAAGCCATGAGTGAATTTCATTTCCGTACATCAAAAAAGCAGTAAAAAGACCTGCAATTGCCGCTGCCACTAATGGAATCCAACCACCTGCAAGAATCGAAAATGCCCCACCTATTCCTAGCAATCCCGTTTCTATCGCGGTTAATGATTCGACACTTTTTCCGTTATCAAACCAGTCCTTGAATCCCAACACTACTAAACCGACTCCGCCTGCAATCGCCCCTATTGCTCCACTAACTAAGCCAAGAGCTAACGAAAGGCCCAAGACGGCTAATGCTATTCCAGCTATTGTGCTCGCCAGATTTTTCCAGTCGAGGCCATTTTCCCAGGCGTCTATGTACCCGTCAATTGTCGTTACAGCTCCCGATATAACAAGCGCCCACGCTGCACAAGTTTTCAACGATGCGCCGAAGCTATCAAGAATTGACCAAGTAAGAATTCCGGAAGTTATACCTGCGATCAACGGTGCGATATCCTTAATTATCTGCGCAAACTGTTCGACCTTGCTTAAGTCTATATCTGCCTGTTGGAAAACCCCACTTACGCCTCCGCTTTCAGTACCACTAATCGATGAATTGCCGCTTATTTTTGTTATTTCGTCGAATCCGGCAAGCGTTTTTGATGCAGCAACAGCTTTTTTTGTTGCATCAGTTTGTTTTTTTAAAGCTGCGGCATTTGCTTTCGCAACAAAATCAATTCCGGTAAGCGCGAGAACAAGCGCATTAATATATGTTATTGCAGTCGTGAGCCACCCTACTATTTTTTCAACTACCGGGCCAATTGCTGTTCCGAGCACATTCCATATAGAATTAATTTGATTTTTTAATTCTTCGTTTGAGTCAAGATACGCTGACGCAGCACGTCTTAAAACCGCAAAGGCACTTCTTATACTTAAAATGGAAAGAACTAGCCTGCCCGCTTTTTTAATGCCACGCGTAAACCCCTTTGTAAGTGCTGCTGACGTTTGTTTTGAGGCAACTTCTGCATCTTTTTCGGCTTTTGCGTATTCTCTTGCCGCCTTTGCTTTGTCTTTTTCCGCCTCTTCCGCGGCTCTTGCACCATCAACTTCCGCAAATTGAATTCTTTGAAGTTCTGCCTCCATTGATGCAATGTTTTTTTGAAGTTCTTTCACTCGTTCATTTGCTTCTTCCCATTTTTGATTTATGGGACCGAGTTCATCAGTTGCTATTTCATCTATGAACTCTCTCTGTTTTTCGCTGGTTGTATTAGCGTACATTGAATTATAGCTTCTTTGTACAGCGTCGCCCTCTGCTGCAAGATTGTTTTGCAATTCGAGCATTTTTTCCAACTCGCCGTTTGCCTTTTCAAGTGCACTTTGTAGTTGCTTCGCCGACATTCCGGTAAAGGTCGTGCTTGCTTTTTTCCCCACTTCAGCAATCTTGTCGGCGGTCTTTTCAATTTTTTTTGCAAGCTTACCAAGATCAGCTTCTGCCTGCTTTGTTTCAATTTTCGTACTTATACGAATACTTCCGTCATTCATGAATTGCCCCCTTCAAAAAGACGTTCAAATTCTGCGAGCGCATTAATTTCTTCTTTTGTATGCCGAACAGGAAGTGCCACCTCTGCCTGTGCTTTTGCAATTTTTGATCTTGCTTTGGGATCTTTTATGTCTGAAAGATCGTAATTGCGCAATTCCCTTATCCTTGATAGTGAGCTTTGTTCCGTAAGACCGGCTATAAGCTCGCAAAATTGCCAAAAGTGCATATCTGTCTTGCTCAAGTCGATTCCGTAATCACTCATAAAGCTTGAATTTATGTATTTTCGATCAAATTCAAAATCCATATCCGGCTTTTTTTCTGACTGATCTTCGTTTATCTCTCCACACTGAAGAAAAAAACGGGCTTTTTCCAAAAAATCATTAAGAAGATTTTCCTCCGGAATAAAACCGAACAATAAGTATATGATGGCCAGCGATCTTTCCTCATCACAAATGCTCTTGTCGTTAATTACCGAAAAGCACTTCAGACCGACCTTAAAATCGGTTTTTAACTTGTATCGTTTTCCGTCTATGTTGGCATACTCGGGATAGCTCATATTTCATCATCCGGAGTGGCTCCATACTTTTCTTCAATGCGCTTACGAATATCTATGCCTCTTATCTGCATTTTTTCAAAGTGTGGCTCCATCTGATCTATAAAGTCGTTAAACATTTCAAGATAATTCTGGTCTCCGAAAATTTTCTGACTTGCACCGAACCCGGCAAATTCATCAACCGCCGCCCTCATCTTGCGGAATGTTATGCGGTATGCCTCGAGTGTGGCTTTCTCCCTTGAAGACATCATATCACCTTTCTTGACAATGTCCTCTTTCTTTCCTATTACAACAATTTGGCCTTTAAGCCATTTAACAGCGTCCTGTGCCATTTTCTGGGCTCTTTCAAACTTAAACGGCAGTTCAATATCTGTTATATCAAATTCAATAATGTCTCCGTTATCGTTAACTTCGATTTTATAGGTGTCTTTATTTTTTACTCTGATAGATTCCATTTTGTCCTCCTAGAATCAGAGCCGGGAAAAATCCCGGCTCTATGTTTGTTTTATGTGTTTGCTGTAAACGAAAGAGTTCCGCCCGATATAGTTGCTGTACCGATAACCGGATCACCGTTAAGGCTGACTGTATAAGTAATGCTCAAGGGATTGCCTGCATCTCCGCCAAATTCCTCAATCGAAATGCAGCAGTTGCATTTCTCTGCGGCGTATGTCGGTGTGCTCTCGGTTGTCGAACTGTCATAAATGTATACGAGAACAACATCTGTCTCTGCCGCTGCTCCGATTGCCCTTGCCTTGCGAAGTCCGTCCACATAATCAAATACCGCATCACCCTTGTAGCAGGTCTGCGGAGTATTAATTGACGGCGCATAGGCGTCAACAGAGTTTGTTGCGCTATCCTCGTTGATATACTGCTCTGTATTTACTGTCGGATTATACGCGACTGTCTGCCCTGTAATACCCTTACCCATACGCGCATAACTTGCTGTGCTGCCGGGCGTTGTATTGAGAAACGCCGCAAATTCACTTCTTTTGATTTTTACAGTTGTATTTGCCATAATGTTTATTTTCCTTTCTCTTGGTCGTATATCAAGCGGCACTGTATTTGATATCTGGCATTTGAAAGATCTCCTGATATATCAAACAAATATCCGCTCGACATTGCTTCAATTTTAATTGCTGTTTTTCCTGCTCCCAGAACAGGGAGATTTCCTTTTTCCGTCTCTTCCTCAAGCCATTCTGCAAAATTCTCATTAAATCCGCTGTTATCAATATTGTTTCTGGCTTCGTCGCTGTAAAACAGTCTTGCTGCGAACACAAATACGAATTGTCTTTCGCTTGAACCGTCCAGAAAACGTTTTGTAATGGTTTGCGACGGAATTTCCTCAATGGAATATGTTTCTGTGTCTTCTGGTAAATAATCTACGCATAGGCGTTTAAAACCGGCTATATATGGGCATTCCGCTATAAATGTCTTTATGCTTTCTATAATTGCTATCTTACTCGCCTCCTGCCAATGTCTGAATAAATTTTTCGGTAGCTTCACACACTTTTCTGCCGTTGTCAATCCATGCGCGTTCTACCCAGCGCGGTCCACGCATCGGGGCACCTCTATATTTAAGATCTTCATCTGTCAGTTCTTTGCTCGTATTCGGACGGCTCCAGAATCGCCCCGTGCTTGGATTATAGAATGCCCCCTTTTTCGTAATCGGATCAACCATAAGTTTTCCATACCAGTGATACCGGGCATAAGGAGTGTTATATATAATTCCGTCTCCGGCATCTGTAAGTCTTGCCGACGCCTGCAATACACCGGTCCTGAAAGGCAGATAAGGATTACTTATGCGCATTACTTCCGAAGAAAAGAAACGCTGTGCCTTTCCTCCCGGTTCCAATCCGCATTTTATAAGAACGGCTTCCGCCCCTGTAAATGTCACTTTTGCGTCAAACATCTTTATCGTCCCGTTATCGTGACATTATCAACATCAGATCCGCAGATACTCTCCTCTACGCGCATTGCGGTTATACCGCCTTTTATTTGTTTAAGGGAGGTTATTTCTGATCCTTTGCCTTTTATAATGCGATCCCCCGGCATTACCGACCATTCGGTGCCAAAGGTTTTTGTAAGCTCCGGAGAGGTTACGATAGTAATCTGATCATCCTCTGTAATGCCTTTTCCGCTTTGCTGGATTCCTTTTGCTCCGCACCAGTAAACACCGGTAATTTCCTGTTTTGCGTATATATCTTCGCCGTCAATTAAAGCGTGACGATATATAGTTATTGTATGTGGAAACATTATTTCAACCCCCTATACAATAATCCGGTGAGGGACAGGAAAAGCGCCGCTTTACGGTACTTTTCCGTCTCTCTGTCCTCTGCAGTTTTGACCGGTTTGCTGTAACTGCGTGAATGATTGCCTACACTTTCTGTCGAAATGGTTGCGTCCTCGTCACGGGCCTGCTTTACAATTATTTCAGCCACGGCGCAAGTTGCATTTCTGACCGCATCTGAAACATTATCCTTCGCCTGTCCTCTTGTAATTTGGTCTATATAGGCCGACGCTTCAAGTTCAACACGATAGAATTCCGTATCATCGTTGATCGTTGTTCCCATGAAGACCGTCCGGTAATAATCAAATGTCGCATAGCCCATTCAAATTGTCTCCTTTAGCCTGCAGCCTTACAGTGTGCGTAAATCCCCTTTGTCTTGTTATCAAGCACCCATGCATCGTGATAGATTCTATAATCGACCTTGTATGCGTCTGCTTTCTGGTTGACATCAGGATCAAAAACGCGGAATTTAGCATGCTTAGCGACCTGAATAACCGCGCTAGGCTGTATAATCATGAAGTTGATGTCTGCGCCAGTGGTTGCGGTCTTGCTATATCCGCCGTCTGTCTGTCCGGTTGTAGAACCATCCGCAAGGGTTACGCCCTTATAAAAACGGCTCTGCGGCACCTCGATAATAGTCAGCTCATCGTACATTCCGAAATTGCTGTTCGGATTCTGTCCCGGAGCAATCGGCCTTGTCCACTTCGTTGACTGTTTTACAAAGTTAAATACGGTCGGAGTAACGAAAAGATATGCACCGTTAAGATCGACCTCTTCCTCTTTCATTGCGTACATTGCAGTATCAATAGCTTCTGAAGCGGTAGACTTTGTAAGTGTTGCACCGGCGCTGGGCGCAAGTCCGGCAGCTGTTGCATATGTACTGAAGCGATATGCATCGATCTCCGGAACCACCTTTGTGCGAAGGAATTCAGATGCCAGCGTGCCGAATGCAATTCCCAAAGTTTCTGCATCATCCATTGCATCAATTGAAAAGCTCCTTCCTCTGTCCTTTGTGAGGGTTTTAGTCTCCCATGTGAGAGTAACATCTCCGTTTACAAAACCGGTGTTGCGATTGTAGTCAGCGAGACCCTGCATGGAGGTTTTTGCGACAAGTATGCTCTTGGCATCTGCCGTCTCCCTTACAAGATCGGCAGGCGCATCGAGAACGCTTGATCGTGACGCATACTTGTATACCTGATCAAGATACGGCACATATTTGCTTACTGTTGAAATAGAATTTGACATATTTTTTGTTCCTTTCTGTTATGTGGGTAGCCCCAGAATTCTTTTGATTTTTGCATCATCGTCTCCGTTATTGTGTTTGTCATGATCAAGCCCGGTCTTGCCCTTGATCATTTCAAAAGGAGCGCTTTCGGTTTCAAAGAGATAAGCTTTTCCTTCCTTAATGGCGGCGATCTGTTCTTCCAGCCCTTCAAGGCCTTTGTCTGTAAGGGTTACTTTCGCAGTATCTATCAACGGCATAATCACATCAACGTCTCTTGCTTTTGATTTTACAAGCTCCGTTGCAATCATTGCCCTTGTGAGTTCTGCGGTCATTGCCGATGTTGCGTCTGCAACAGCTTTGTTTTTGTCTTCCTCGGCTTTTGCTTTCCACTTGAGTTCCGCGGTTGCAAGTGATTTTGATACTCTTTTGTCAAACTCACTCTGATACCCTTTAATTTTCAAAATTTCGTCAAAAGTAAGATTTTCTGCCGCGGTCACGTTTTCCTGACCCTGCTGCTGGCTTGGTATCGGGCTAACTTCCTGGTTCTGAATGTTTTCTTCTGTCATTTTTTTCTCCTTTTCCGTCGCGTTTTTGCGCCCACGACGTTAATTTTAATATATATAATATAAGCACTCGTTGAGCGCTCGTATCACCTTTCTCCCTGTGTCATTTCACGGGGCCACTCTCTCGTCAGATTGTTTTCCTTACAAAATTGTCTTATATCTGCATATAAGGAATCAAGTTTTTTTAAAAGTTCCTCTGTATTCTCTCCGATAGCTCTCATTGCAACTATTTTTTTCTTGACAGCTCTGATCTTACGTTCTTTGGATCTTTGTATCTGTGTAAGCTTATATACTCGCGCTGCTTCGTTTTCGTCGTAATGACATGCCATTGGTTCCGATATGCCCGGCACAAACGGAAACATCCTGTGTCTGCAATTTACACCGCCAAGCCCGAGTATATCGTCGGGATAACCCGTGCAATCACGAAGATTGTCATACTGATCGAAGCCATCTATCTTATAAACCTTTCCTTGCCACCATGCATGGTTTGCAATGTGATTTGTAGGATGAGTTCTTGCCCCCACATGTGAACTCACCTCCACATATCCGACGCCAAGCTCGTTGGCAAGCGCAAAGCTGTTCCGATTTGCAGTCTGATGAACAGCCGTTAAGGCGTCTCTTCTGACCGCCGCCTCTATACTGTATTTGACAACTTTTCCGCCGCGGCGATATGTTGCTGCGGTAATTCCGTCGCTTGCCATATCCGACACTGCTCGCTTTATTGCGCTGTTGTAATCATAAAGACCGGAGGATACTTCTATATAGCTTTTATTTATTACGCTCATATACGAGCTTTTCACGCTTTCCTGTGCTTTTGTATTTATGAGTTTAAACACAGCATTCAGCTCTTTATAGCTATCCTCAAGCGTTGATCGAAGCACCGGGCTTTGTGTTATTTTAGAAGGATCAACAAAAAGGAATCCGGCATTGTATGCGTTCTGCATTTCGGCAAGGTCAACATTCCCAAGCGCTGCCTCCTGCATCATTGCGCGAATTTCCTTCTCGGTTTTTTTGCTGTATGAAGCAATCGCCCGGGCTGCATCTGCATTTAGCGCGCCCATTTCGTCAAGCTTTTTTATCTGCCATTCAAGACTACCGCCGATTTTGTCGTATGCATCAAATCTTTTTGCAATAGCTTCGATGAGGTCAAGTTCAAGTTGGTTATATATACCGATTATCGGTCTTGTAAGATCGTCGAGCTCTTTTATCATTTTTTAAAACATTGATCGCTTGGCAGCTGTACCCTCGTCGCTTCCTTCGGGCTCCGGTTCTTCCTCAACAGGAAGTGCTCTTTTTAACATGCGATCTCTCCATTCTACGGCCTGATCCTCTGTCATCTTGTAAACGGTCATATAATACTCTATGGAATCTATAAGCCCGGCGTTATATTCTAAAAGGGCCTGCCGTTTAATCTCTGCAGTATCCTCAATAATTGAATCGTCGAAATTAACCGTTATATCCGCATCAAGCTTTAATCTTGTGTCTTTTGCACATGTTGCTTCTATAAAAATCAGCCCTCTTGCCATTGCAA
This sequence comes from uncultured Eubacteriales bacterium, assembly GCA_934447715.1. Taxonomy (GTDB): domain Bacteria; phylum Bacillota; class Clostridia; order Oscillospirales; family CAG-272; genus HGM12657. Next base: position 45,224 of record CAKSER010000005.1, read on the forward strand.
TTACTGCATCTTTCAGGAGAGTTTCGTGTTTTCTTAGCGTACGGAACATTTCGCTGTTTTCACTGATAATCTGTGTTGCCGTCGTCACATTGCCAGTGCCCCACTTAAACCCGTTGCTTCCGAACCCGACCGCCTGCGAGAAAAGATTCAACTGGCTCTGAAGAGCAACATCGTGCTCTCCGGTTCGCAAAACCGGGTCAACCTCGGTCAGTGGTGGGTCTTTTTCGTCTCCCGGCAATCTATAAAATACCTCGTCGTTTGGATCAAAAACCTCTATTGTCTCACCGGTTATCTTATCAAAGTTTATGTTACTAACTCCATCCTTTACAAATATGCGCTTCTTGCCGAGGAGAAAGTCTTTATAATAACTGTCGTAAACGGTATCAATTACCTTAAGAATGTCTATTGCGCCGGAAAAAACACTTGTACCGAAAGGAGAATTAAAACTGTCCCTGTTTGCTACATTCGGGCGAATCATTTGAAAAAGAGGCTTTTTGCTATGTGTTTCCCATTTGGCAATTATATTGTGTTCCTCGTAGAATTGAGGATCAACCTCCTCAAGAGCTCCTCCCTCACTCCGAAGCAATGCGTTATCTATTACATACTCGTTTTGGTCATCAAGGAGATGGGTTTCAAGGTATACATATTCCTTGCCGTCGATGTGCTTTCTTGTGCTGAAAGCTGCCTCGGTAAGTCTGCCGCTGTCGTATGTGATAGGATACATAAATTCCTGCGTAACATACTTTTGCGCGGTTTTTTCACCGTCCCAATACTGGATAAAAAATCCCCCTCCAAGAGCGAACGATGTTTCTATAAGGTTGTTTCCCCGAACGTAAAAATTTACACTGTGCAGAAGATCCTGCAGGCGTTCCTCTGTATATACATCATCAACATTGATTTCGACCTTTTCATTTAACAGAAGATCTGCCCATCTCTGTGCCGCTCGCGCTGCCATTCCGAGGCTCTTTCTTTCGAGCTCAATTTTTTTCTTGCCCTGATACACCTTGTAATTGTGAAAAGTCTCTACTTTTCCCTTATACCAGGCACGCCATGTCTCGAGCTTCTGATCGATATCCTCATCTATAACCGCTATCTGTTTGCTTTTCAGATATTCCTTGACCTGTGTGTCCATTTACTCTCCTTTGCGTCTTAAGTCCATCATGACGTTCATATATGGTTCACTGCTGTATTCCTGCGCGTCCAGACTATCGATATTCGTTGTTCCGTCATCCAGCCTTATATCTTCCTTATCTTCTTCCCAAACCGCATTCTCAAATGCCTGTATCGTTTCTTTACAGTCGCTTATTATGTAGTATCGCAGCTGATTCTGCATAGACGAATAGAAACGAATGCGGTCAATTATTTCTCCTTTGCGAGCGTTTTTTATAGTTACCGGTATGTTGTTCAACCTAGCAGCAGTCTGCAGCCCTCGGATCAACACCTGTTCTGCGGAATCGCAATATATTTCTGTAAGCTGCGGATATTCTTTTTTGCTGTCCCTCACAAACTCAACAAACATCTCGTCAAGCTTGCTCGGTGTCAGCTCGTCTGTTATTCGCTTTTCTTTGAGCGTGATTATCTGGCGGAAGCCTCTTGTAAATCCCGTCAAATTAAATGCCGTGCTTGATTTGTTTCCTCCAAAATCGACGCCCATTGTCACTATTGATATTTGGTTTCTAAAAGGATGAACATATCGCCCATTTTCTTCTTTATACCATTCTGATTTCGGAATAATGTTATCATCCGTAAAGGCGGTATATATTTTTCCTTCTGCCGTTACCCACATTCCGAGAATATTGCGCTGGTAGAATACCCCCGTAAACATCCGCCTGTATCGCTCCTTTACATGTTCCGAAAGGGTTAGATTGTCATCCATCGTAAAATGTAAATACAAAAGGCGTTTTTCTTCTGCAACGTCTATATATTCTTTTTTGAAGTAATGGCTTGGTCCTTTTGGATTGCAGTTATACCACACTTTTGCTCCCTCCAAAGAGCATCTTGCCTCCGCCTGCGCGACAAAGCTCTGCGGCATCAATGCCACTTCGTCAAACAACACTCCGCCGAGCGTCATGCCCTGAATGAGGTCTTGGCTGGATTCATCCTTTCCGCCAAAGCAATAGAAATAATTTGTTTTTTTCCCTTTGCTTATGACTATAAGGTTGTCTGTCCTTTTTTCTGTATATGTAAGACCCAGCCCCTCAAGTTGTGTCTTAAGCGTGTTAATTACATTTCTGCGCAGAGAGCCTACAGTTTTGCCGCATATTGCAAAATCGGTTCCGTCAAACGTTTCCATGGCCCAATTAACAAAGCTAATTGCCATCGAGGATGTTTTTCCGCTTCGAACGGCTCCATCTGCAATAATTCCGTCATAATCTCTGTATGGGCTCGGCTCCGTCCACCATGTCAGGACCTTGAGCTGCTTGCGGCTAAATGGTTGCCACCTGAACCGATTATTCCTTTGGTTCATCTTTCCACACTTCCGTTGCCTGCTTATTCAGTGCATCAATGAAGCTGTTTTCCTGTGCGTTTAACGGCTCATCCGGTTCAAAAATTTCCTCATCGCCTCCGCTGTATCTCATAATCAGTTCTATCAACCGAGGATTCCCGGTTTCAAAATAATCTCGTATCAACTTCATGTACAGCTTTAGCGCTATGGACGTATTCTTGTTAATATCCTGCAGACTTTTAATGTCCTCGATATCTCCGGCTTTGTAAGGCAGCTCGAGGAGCTTTTGAAATTCTTCTTTTACCTTTTGCGAGTACCTTTTTTCTCTAAGTGCGGCCTGTGAGGCTTTTCCACCGGCTGATCTTATTTTAAATTCTTCTTCCGGTGTCAGTTTGCCGCTTCCGAGCGGATTAAGGTTCTGATCATTCATTCGGCTCCTCCTTTCTTTTTCTCTTTGTCGGCTCTATGACTTTTGGGCTTTTACACATACAAAAAGAGGGCGCTCTTGCGTCCTTCTGCCTTTTCGTGTTTTTTTAATCCCTGGCCGGCGAATATGTATACTTAAATCCATATTTGTTTTGGTTCGACGTCAACCACTTTGAAACAGCGTCGTTATAGTCCTTGCCGGATATTCTTGCTCTGCTCAATGCTTTCATAAACTTGTTTGCATTGAAATTGTTTTCCTTTTCAAATGTATATGTGCCTGCGTACTTGGCCGTCTTCGGGTTTCTGCCACGTTTTGAGCTAACCGCAACAATTCCACGCTCTTCCGATTGAGCAACGCTTAAAATGTCATCTTTTGAAAATGTTGGCCATCCGTTTTTGGGGTGGTTATGAATAACCATTTCTCCCTTTGTGCCCCATATACCGACCGATCCTGCTTGTCCATGAATATATCTTGTTGTAAATCCCATTGTGTCAATGGTAATTCCGTGTTCTGTATCGCTTGCGGCGTGTTTTTCTATAAATGCGTTTAGCATATCATTATAATCACGCTTGCCTGCTGCAATCTTTACATTCATTCTTGCCGGAAGATCTCCGATATCTTTTCCTTCGCCTCTGCCTTTCCTTTCGGGTTTCCATGATTCACTATATGCATCTCCGGTTCGGCTTCCCTTTGGCATGTCCGCTTTGATTGCCGGGAATTCTACCCATGATTCAATGATACTTCTGATCGTTTTACCATTCACGATGTAATTTAAAACCGGCTCTGTGTCGTTCCCCTTAAACCATTTAACAGTCTCCCCGGTGAACGAATCGTATATTTCGAGGGGCTTGCGAAAAAGAATTATATCTTTATCCAGATATATAAAATTGACGTGCTTGAACTGCCTTTTAAATTCATTTATTGTCATCTTTCCACCGCTTATCCGTAAACTTGTCTATAACCGTAACATTGCCTTTCATAAAATCAAATTTCTTTCCGTATACAATAATCTGTACAGGCTTAAGCGTTTTTATCATACCGGCCCATTCTTCCTCCGCCGTCCTATAAATGTCCTCTCTGTCCTTCCTTATCCACATAGAGCTATATGCCACTATTCCGCCCCTCGGTTCTCCATCGAGATACCATTCAAAGCTTCTCGGATCTGTCGAGCTTCTTATAGTCGGTATAACAGTCAATCCCTTACTTTGCCAATATGCTCCAACCCAATGTTTTCGATAGTGATTGAACATCTGTGTAATGATAGGCATATCGCCATAGGGCGAAAAATCCGGAGACATAACCGCCGCAAATTTTGAAAGCTTATCAATATAGGCTCCGGGGTTATTCCAGACCCTTTCAAATTGATAATCATCAACAAAAAAGTGTACTCCTTTGTTTTTCGGGTTTTTCTCGGACAAAACGTAATTGAACCCAACCCATTCTTCTATTTTTGGAAGCCTTGTTACAGGTTCTATTTCAGGAATATCATATTTCCCAACGCCTGCAAATTGAGCATATCCGAGATTAAGAATGTTTTCCTTCATTTCCTGCGTTTCTGCCTTATAATCAGGCAGTTCTATTTCCTTTGGAAGCTCAAATCCAAATTCGGTCATGTCGATGTCAGCAATTTCTTCAAGTTCAAGCTTGAGCATGTCCTTTTTGAAACCCGTATCCATTGTAAGCTTGTTATGAACAAGTACATATGCCCGTTTTTGCTGATCCGTAAGATGCGATAGACGTATGACGTCTATATACTCTGCGCCTAGTTCTTTCACGGCCTGTGCACGACCATGCCCCTCAATAATTTCATTGTTCTGATCAATGGCTATAGGATCATTAAATCCAAACGCTTGTATACTCCTCTTAATCTGCTCTATTTGCTTTTTGGGATGGTCCTTTGCGTTGAGGCGATACGGCTTAACATCCGCGAGTTTGATTCGTTCGATCTGCACAATATAACCTCCCTCCCCATTCGCTCGCATTTGTCGCATGGGCGACGCACTCTGTTGAGAGTATATTTAATTTTATACCCTGCCGCCATGTAGTTTTCGACACAGCTAATGCACAGAATGCGTTCATCCTCCATTTCTCTCTCCCACGTCAAAAGGGAGACTTTCGCCTCCCTTGTTTTTGTTGTTTTTTATAATTTCCTTTAGCGCTCTCCACATTTTACATTATAAAACACCTTAACGGGAATTGTGGGAATTTAGCAAAACTTTTTCAAAAATCTTCGGAGCTTTTTTGATACGGTTGTCCGATCATAGTCTTTGTGGCGCGGACTGACCTCTGCAGCTATGTCATCCCATCCAAACTGATATATGAATCTAAGCTCTGCTATAGTCTTTATTGCCGGGTCGGGTATCGTTTCAATAAATTTACGGATTGTGCTCTCGGCATCTATCCGTTTTTCGATCGCCTTGTTGAGCTCCTCCACAAGTTGGATCTTCTTTATCGCGATTCTTTCGGTCGGATTGCCGGGTATATTTCCTTTTGGTAATCTTCCGAGTCCTCCGCATCCGATTGCTTCTTCTTGAAGTTCTGCAATTCTTTGTTTTAACCGGGCTATCTGTTTGTCAATATAAAATATCGAATTAAGCTCCTTTTCCGTCACTCATTCCGCCGCCTTTCTTTTTTATAAAATTTTGAATCTCCAGTTCCTCGTTCAACCTTTTTCTTACAAACGGCATAATAAGAATTATGCTCGAATTTCTATGGAATACCGTTGGTGCATTTACAACGCGTTCGAGCATATAACAAAAAATGTTTTTTGCAGTCTGTCCGTCAAAGATTTCGCCGCGTTCCTTGTTTGCTTTGAATATGTCTGTCTGCTCGGCGTAATCCGCAATCTCGTTGATTATCTCAATCCCTCGCGGATTTAACTTAAAATCCGGGCAGCTTTCGAGAATTTCCAACATAAGGTCGGAGAGTTCTGATATATTTTTCATATTTGTTGTCCTCCTAAACTTTCAGCATCCTGCTTACAGCCTCATTACTCCTTTTTTCAATTTCGCAATACTCGGGCAGATTCGCCCTGACAAGCGCCGCAGGCACCTGAGGCGTCACCGCGTTTCCGCACCGTGCGACCTGCTTTGATTTCACGTATGGGTGTCCATCCGCATCATGATCGATGACATAATCGTGTGGAAATCCCTGCGCGTTGAAAAGTTCGCGCGGTTGAAGCATTCGCATTTTTATGTCCGTGATTATGTATTCCTCGCCGTGAATGGTTACCAGCGCGAAGCGATCCTTTGTCGTCACCGTATCAAGCGGTTCATTGACCGATTTTGCCGCGCCTGTGGAGAAGTATTTCACAAGGAATGCTTGAACCTCCGCGTGGTGTGCTCCGCTGCAGGAGACGGTTGTCAGCGGCTCGTTGATGGGCTGACCGTCCATGTTGTTCCGCATCGTCATGATGTGGGCGGTAACGAGGGAGTTGTGGTCTTTGGTTGTGACCGTGTCAAGAGGAGCATCCGCCGCGCTTCCTGCTCCGTTATATACTCCGCCGTAGTTCTTCATGATATATGCCACCGAGAGGGCGTATCTATTCGAGGTGTCCTGCGTCATGAGCGGCTCTGTCAGTTCTTGCCCACGCACTTCATCTTTGGCGGTCTCGCTATGGTACTGGATCAACGTCGGCGCGACTACGCCGTATCCGTTCTTTGCCGTAATAGTTCCGAGCGGCTCGTCCGTACTCTGCCCTCTGAAGCCTTCGCCGGAATGGTTGACTGTCACAATGAACGGTTCTGGATTGTCAATTACGAATTTCTGAATACCTCGCGCGATCCTCCGCACCGTGTTTTCTGCCAGCGGCTTTTTGCGCTCGAAGATGCTTTGTGCTGGTATCGACCAGTCGATGCACTCGGCGGTGTGGTACGGCAGTTTAAGTCCCTGCTTGACTGCTTCGCTGTCTTTTGGGGCGTGTGTGGGTTCTGCCCAGACAATGGGGCGACCGTCGCAACGGGCAATGAGATAGAAGCGTGTCCTTGTCGTCGGTGCGCCGTAATCGCAGGATTTCAGCGTTCGGTGCTGCACCTTGTATCCCAGCCCCTTTTGCAGTTTCTGTGCCATTTCCGATGTCGGTTCGATTGAGAGCGCATCGCACATTTCTTTGTACGCAGGATGTGATTCGGGGATGCCGGATGTCAGCGCAAGTATAAACCCGATGAATGTTGCTCCTGCACGCTCCTTTATCGGCTTGCGGTCTTCTCCGAGAGGACCCCAGGTATGAATTTCAGGAACATTTTCAAGCATTAAAACTTTCGGCCGCACCGCGTATGCCCATTTTATAACGACCCACACAAGGCCCCTTATGTTCTTGTCTACCGGCTTTCCGCCCTTTGCACGTGAGAAGTGTTTGCAATCCGGCGAAAACCATGCTAATGTGACCGGATTCCCTGCGCAGGCTTCAACAGGGTCAACTTCCCAAACATTTTCACAATAATGCATTGTCGACGGATGATTTGCTTTGTGCATCGCTATCGCATCCGGGTCGTGATTGATTGCGATATCCACGCTGCGTCCGATTGCCATTTCAATCCCCGTGCTTGTTCCGCCGCCTCCGGCAAAGTTGTCAACGAACAATTCCTTCGTTTTCTCCGCCCCCTTCCGCATAGAGCCTCATAAAGTCCCCGATTTCCATTGTGACAAGCCATTCGTGATTGTCCCTGCGATGAAAGACAGCCGGAAGCTCGTTTGACAGAGCATCATGCTTTGCCTGTGTAATCGCATCGTAAAGATTAAGCTTTTCGACCCTTTTGCACTCGATATGTATTCCGGGAAGCCCAATAACGTCCGCATCCCCGTTTGCACCGCAGTATTGCTGTCCGCGCCGGCAGCTGTAGCCGTATTCGCCAAGACGCCTTGCAAGCTCGCGCTCGCCTCTTTTGCCTTTCTCTCTGCTGTTCATGATGTTTACTCCTTTCTGGTTCGATTGCCTTATAAACGAGATACGGAACACCCCATAACGGTGCCGTTAAAAACACAATAATGACAACCCATAAGCTTAATATGTCGTAAAAAATCTTCTAAGTCGTGCATTTTTTATTCCCGTCCTCCTTCCGGCGCTTCAGGCAGAGGCATCCAATAAGCCACATGCTTTCCGTAGCGCACCCATTTTCCGTCAACATATCTGTCTGTATCAAGCTTTGGAAAAGTCCCGGCATTTTCAAGAAATACCAAAACTCTTTCCGATTCATCCGTCGGCAGATCATCCTTTACGCTGATCCATTCTCCCCAACTGTAAGGATCTTCACCCGGCAAAAGTTCAACCATCCTCGCAGCCGAAGCATATACCGCTTTCGGAGTGCCTACCGCCATGTCTGCTTTTGCTTCGAGCAAGCCGATAAGCTTTTGCTTGTCTATGTATTTACTCATCTTTTCTCTCTCCCTTTTGCTTTTCTCTCCCTTTTGCTTTTCTCTTTCTTCGCAGACAGGACAAACCATCCGCCCCTCCGGTATCACCTCGCCGCAGATAACGCATGTGTCAGCCGAGCTTGTAAGCTTGAAGCAGCCTATGCGCTTTAGAATCTTCCGGTATGTGCCGGCAGAAGCTCCGCCGCCCTTTTCAATTTTTGCGATAGTGAATTCGGAAACACCGAGCCGCACGGCAAATTCACCCGTCGTAAGCTCAAGCCGCCTGCGCTCGTCTCTTACCGCGTTTTCGTATTCGGCGCACCGTATAGGCTGTAAGTCTCTGATTGGCTCGCTTTTTCTCCTCTTTGCCTCTGTAAGACATGCCCACGAGCAAAGCCTTGCCTTGCCATTGCCTGTTCCGAACCGGTATCGGTGCATCGGAGCAGGAATAAAGGTTTTAAGGCAAATGGGGCATTTTGCCTCCCACAAAAGCGTGTCATACATTTCCGGCTTCCTTTCTCAGCTGCCTTAATCTTTCCTGCATTTCCTCGGCGCTCGGCAGCAAGCTAAACGAACCGCCGCGCTCTCCTCTTTGCTCGCTTCTAGGCAGCTCTCTTTCCTGCCGTTCTCTTGCCCTGCGGTTTCTTTCGGCGTAATCCGTTTCGCTTCCGACAAGATTGCTGTAATCCGTAAGAACAGCAGCCCCGTTGCAATCGTCATAAATAAGCCCGAGCGTCCGAAAGAGCGCAATGCCGGCCTTGACTGTGTCTGCCGAAAACCACTTGCAGTCCTTTGCAATCTTTTCGGCGCTGTACGGAATCACGATATCCCCGATCTGCCTTTCAAGCCTGCCCTCGGTGTTGATTGTTTTAAGACAAAGAACCTGATATAAAACAACATACTTCGCACCGCCGGGCTGCTCCATAAGATAATCGACCGCATCCGAGGTCATAAAGGATTCCTTCAGCTTGAACCAGTAATATCTTTTACCTGTTGCCACGGCTCACACCTCTTAAAACGGCAGATCGTCGTCATCCGGAAGCGGTGCAAGCTCCGGGGAAACCTCGGTTCCAACATAGCCGTCCGGTATGTATGTCTGCATCTGTGTCTGTTTATATGACTTCTGCGCCGTATTCTGCGTATTCGTGCCCCCTGACGTACTTTCTGCCGATTTGAGCCCTTCTACGCGGTCACAGAGCACCTCTGTTACAAATCTCTTGCTGCCGTCTCGCGTTTCGTAGCTTCTTGACTGCAGCTGACCGACAATTCCGATCAGATCTCCTTTGTGCAGATACTTGCCGGCAAACTCCGCGCTCTGCCGCCACAATACACAGTCGACAAAATCCGTCTGATCCTTTGCCCTCGGTCTCTTTACCGCAAGACCGAAGCTTGTGACCGGCACTCCCTCCGCCGTTGTCTTGATTTCAAAATCGTTTGCTATTCTTCCCGTTAAGCATACCGTGTTCATTCTTTTCCTCCCGTTCCGGCTTTCTTTAGCCGGCTCTTTTTATTTTGTGACGATAAAATATTTTGCATACGATACCGGCTTCCCGTACCGGTTGACAGCCTTTTCCATGGATTTGCGGATGTCGTAGCCCTCCTCCTTCAGCTCCGCAATCCTTGCGCCGAGCCTTAAGCAGCCGTATTCGGCAATTGCCTCCCACGGCGTTATAGAGCCGTGCCGTTTAAGATGCTCTAAAATCAGATTGTTCTGTGACATTTATCTCCTCCCCTTCCGGTAAATAAGTTTTTCTTCGTCCCACCCGGGATATCTGCTTTTAAGATATTGCCGCACGACCGGGAACAGCTGCTGTCTTCCCACACCGTCAAAGGCGTTGTGACAGGCAAAACACATGGTCGTGATGTTTTCCTCAATTCCGAGCCCTCCGGCACTCCTCGGGATAAAATGGCTGTTCGGCATGGCCCGGTGCGTACCGCATATAATGCATTTCCCGCCGTCTCGCTCCCATACTCTTTCCTTGACGGCTCTCGTAATGTCGCATGCTCTTGTCCGTGCTGATTTCATTTCCACTCCTCCTTGATAAGCGCAAGCTCCGAAGGGCTGATAACCTCCACACCGCAATCGTCACAGGTCTGGATCACCGCATCGAGCAGCCGGCTCATCTCCGCCGTCGTGTAGGTTGATGACCCGTAATATACACATACCTTGACGCAGCCCGGAAGCTTGCAACGGTCGACCTTCTCGGTAAACCATCCGATCCCCTTGTTGCTCCATTCGCGCTCGAAGGAATCAAACGCCTCCTCCGGCATCGCCATATATTCATACACACCGGAAGATCTTATGTGATCCCGGTATACATCCTCCTTGCTCACAATGCATCCGTCCTTTGAAAGGGCAGCCGACAGCTGACCGCACAGCTCCCACAAAAGATCATTTGCATTCCTGCTCCGCTTTTCGTAATACCGCTTGATCTCAACCGTGTATTCCTTGTCCGTTTTGATGCTTTCGGCAATGCCTCGCGCCTCCGGCGTGCTGTCGACCTTAAGAGACAGCCATGTTCCGCCTTGGTCGATGCTCCACCGCGCACCGCTGATTTTTGTCTTCACGGAAATCTACCCTCCCTCAATATCGCCGACAGCTCGAAAATGTTCGGCAGAAAGACCTTGTTTATCCATTCCTCGTCATACTCGATCGGATATTCGCTTAACCGTCTGCCGTCGATCGGACGGAAAAAGTTGCCGTAATCCGCTCTTTCAAGACCGTATGCGTATATGCTCGCTTTCGGAAGAACCCCGTAGCTTTTAAGCCAGGCATACATCTGAACGTTAACCTGATCACGGTAATGCTTCGGGACCTTAAAGCCCTTTTCAAGACTGTAGGTCTTAATTTCAAAGATCTTGTCCCTGCTGTTGCCGTCACAGTTTACCCGGAGCAGTATTTCCGGGATAATGATCTGCTTGTCCGTTTCGGAGCAGCCGAGAAATTCAAGAATCGGATGCTCGAAATTTGTTCCGGCTGCCATCGCCTCGTTTTGGTAATCGCTTCTTGCAATCCCAAGCTTGATCTGCCACCACTTTTCAAAGGATTTTGTCTTCCGGTTCCCGACTATGTACCGCACATCCGATGCGCCGAAGTATCCGCTTCTGTCGCTGTCCGCAATCATTTGGATGCCCCGACCGAAAGGAGCTTTTTCTCGAATCTCGCAAGCGCGTCAAATTGGCAGAAAACCGACTTGACCTCGTCGACGGTCATATCAAGAGCAGCTGCGACATCCTTTGCCGACATGCCCTTTTTCTTGAGAACCTCCGTATACTCCTCCTGAAAGCGCTCCTTGATTGCAAACAGGCTGTGCTTTGTAAGGTCCTCGACTGCCTGTTCCTCGTCCGCACCGTCCTTTTCGTCGCACCAGAGACTAAAGCCCAGCCCCGTAACCATTGCAACCGTCTTGACAAACGCCCTTGTCTGCGCGTTCCAGACTCTCTGCTGCGTAAGAGAATTGTCCTTGACCGGGTTCGAGCCGTTCATAAGCGGATACTGCCCGTAGTATACCTTGTCGTCGATTTCGACCTTGACCTTTACCTCGTAGCACCTGTTTGCTACACCGTTTCGGTCAACAAATTCCCGGTCGCTCATAATAAGCGAGCTGCCGTGCTCGTTTGTGCATGGCGTGAAGTTTACAAATTCCGCGCCGTTTTCGTGCAACAGCTTCTTGCATTGCGCCCAGTTGAGATAGGGCACCAAAATCGTCTTTCCCTTGTCATCCTTTGCCTCGCGCATGTCGCAGTACGGAAGCACGTCTATCTGCATCATCTCGTTAAAGCTTTTAAGCATCTTCGCCATCCTCCTCGTGTTCCTCGTCTTCCTCGTCTTCCTCGTCTTCCTCGTCGTAATCTTCGTATTCCTCAACTCTTCCGCCGCAGTAGGGACAGCTCGATTCGCCGCAGCTTTCGTATGCCGGAAAGCCGAAGCAGTCGCCTATATATTCTTTCCAGTACTCTGTCTCAAGCTCTCCCTCGTTGAGGATCTCACCGCACCTGCGGCAGATATATAGATCGCTCATTTCAGCACCGCCCTTAAAATTGCCTGACCGCCGATGTTTTCCTCAAAGGCAAAGCCCGGCTCGGTAATTGCGGCAAATGAATCGCCTAAAACAATTCTGTTTCCCTGGTTCTGTAAGGCAAGGAACAAACACCTTTTCACAAACTCAAGATCGCTCTTTAATGCCTTGTTTTCTTTTTCCAGATTCGCCGCCTTATTTGCAAGATAGCCTGCATATTCTTCGCTGATTTTCATTGCCTGTCCTCCCTCATCGGTCATCCCTGCCGCTGCCCGGCATGCGGTCGGTAACGGTGTAGATAACCGTGCTTTTATCTTCCGTTTCCTCAATCTCCTCAACCTTGAGATCAAGCCGGTATTTCTGCTTTAATGCCTCGTGCAGTGTTGTATAAAGTCCGTTCCCTTCGGACAGCTTCATGTGGCTCTGCACCAATGCAGCAGCACATTCATCACATGTGCCGGAAAGGTTGTTGATTATTATCGTTCTCATTGCGTCCTCCCGAGCCGAGCCGCACTCCGGATTGCAGCCGAAACCCGTTTTTTTGTTTTTCTTTCCTCACGCGCGTATGCGCGCTATTATATAAAAATTAAATATAAATTATATATATATCTCTATATCTATATCTTTATCTATATCTATATCTATATCTGTGTACACAATTTGTAACACATTGTGTACACGTTTGTGTTCACACTTGTGTTCAGTTGCTGTACTCATTGTGTAACACATTGTGTTCAGTAATGTGTTCAGTAATGTGTACCTGTTTGTGTTCAGCGACTGTACATATTGTGTAACACATTGTGTTCAGTAATGTGTTCGCGTTTGTGTTCAGACGTTACCCTTTCCCCGATGCATTTCGTGTGGGATATATTCATCTTCTAACCATTTTTCGTATTTCTCCCACACCCCCGGCATGGCAAAATATTGCCTGACACTTGAGTCAAGTGCTCCGAACATGGCATCATAAACATCATCCGGAATCAGATCGGGATCGATTGTAATATCTTCCTCCGCACCGATCAGATCGTTTCTCACTTGTCTTCCCTCCATGCATCTGCCAAAGGATCAAGAGGATCATTTTCGAGAACACCCCCGAAATTAAGGGCTTTCTCAAAGCCCTCCTCCTCGTCGCAGTCCTCCGCCAGATACTTGTCTCTTTCCTTTTTCAGTTCTTTAAGAATATTCTCTCTAATCCATCCCGTAGGCAGCATCCAAATGAGCGCCGCGATTTCTTCAATCGGCCAGCAATGTTCATTTGCAAGATGCAGCTTCTGATATTGGCTGACCGTACAACCGGTAAACCACTCGTTTTTAATGCAAAGCTCGTTTAATTTCTCCGGGGTTGTTACTCCGTATTTCATTGCTTTTTCCTCCCTTTTTAATGTGGAATTTCGGCATATTTTAAGACCTCATCAAGCCCAAGCCCACCAGCAGAAACAGGTTTCATACACCATTCATATTGTTTCGGATGAGTTTCTTTCATCCTTTGAAATCTGTTTGGTTCTTTTTCAAGATGACATCCGAACATACAAAACATACACCCTGTCCTGTCACACCCTGTTGTTTTAAGTTCGGGCACGGGAGTTATTTGATTTTTTGTCATATTCCCGGTTTCAATAATGTCACCATAAACGGACGAAATTTCAAGATTAAATTCTTTTATGTACTGCAGCACATCATTTTCGGTCCAGAACGATAGTGGGGCTGATTTCCTTTTGGAACCCTCGAATATGCTGCAACCGAACATCTTCCATTTCTCTTCTCTTAATTTTGACTCGCATGCCAATGTTCCAACATAAGGGCTCTTTCCGCTTCTCTTTTGAAAATCAATAATTGGCCGTTTCTTCATGACATAACAGCATTGTGCAGAAACGTTAAACGGCGCGTCTATCAATTTCAGCCATCGTTTAGAAACAGGCCACCCCAAATCACCGTTAACCTTTCTTAAAGCCCACTCAGATCCTTTTCGTGCATAGTCGATAGTATTTGCAATTTCCTTCGTTGGAAGTGGATAGCCATATTTCATTATCACCTGCTTAAAGTTCATTTTCGGTTTTACAACAGTAACATTTGGCTGCTTCATTGCAAAGCTTCTGACCTCGGGATACTCAAGACCCGTATCTGCATATACAGCTTCAACATCCGGAAACATCGATCTGACAAGATGTAGCAAAACAGTCGAATCTTTCCCTCCCGAAAATGAAACGCAAACGTCGCCTCCGAAATATTCGTACCACTTCCGAATTCTTTCTTTTGACATTACTATTTTCGTTTGAAGCGGAAGCGCCTGCATCTGCCTCAAATCTCCTATAGAATGAACATTCATCGGTTTACTCCTTTTTTCTGTTCAAAATTTTTGAACTTCTGGGTAAAAAAATAAGTCTGAATTTCTTCAACTGTTAAATCAAGCACATCTAAAGCTTTCTGAATTTCCGGCTGTTTGAAAGCAGTTTTGTTGTTCAATTTCATAGAAATTGTTTTTTCGGAAAGCCCCATCATTTCAGAAAAAGCTGCTCGTGTTCCGCACTTTTCAACGATCCTCCCTTTTAACTTTCCATAATCATATTTCATTTGACGCACCTCCTTCTTGCTTTTCTTTTACTTAGTTGTGATTTTGGACTCACTCCGTTAAGTGACCTTTGATATGGTAAAAAGTTTTAACAGCATCTTTTCCAAGTAAAAACATTACATTTTCAATCGTCTAATCTTCAGAATGCTTGCAAATGTCGTCTGCGATTTCAAATAAATTTTTGAGCGAATACCCTTGAACACCAGCAAAATTCAGCATGAAATCATATTCTCTGCAAGTGCCTTTGGTATAAAGGTTATGTTTAATACAACACATTCTGACCGAATCTGCATCAATCACCTTTCCTCGGTTATTTCGGGTTCTTCTTCAATGAATCCTGATTGTCTCGAGCTTTTTCCTTTCTGAATATTCAGCTCAAGGGAAGTGTTCAGGTCAGAAATCCAACTGCTGCGCCCATCCACTGTGGATATATAAATCGGACAGCCTGTCCTTTCGCTTGCTATATCATCCTTTTCATAATCCGTCGGGAACAATTCATCTGCTTTTGCCCATGCTTCTTTAATACTTTTTACTTTAATCATCTTTGTCACCCTTCTTTTTGTTCAAACACTTTGAACTTGCCTATATTATAGCATTCAGTTTCGGACTTGTCAACACTTTTTTCAAAATTTTTGAACTTTTTTTCATAAACCCCTTGAACTTTTCTTTAAGGTGCGTTATAATATAAGTGTCCCATAGGAAAGGAAGTGATTGCATGAAAGATTTCACCACGGCCGACAGATTGAAACAAATCATGGCCGAAAGGGGAATAAAACAGGTTGACATTTTAGAAGCTTGTCAACCCTTCTGTGAAAAATATGGTGTTCAATTGAAGAAAAACGATTTAAGTCAATATGTTTCAGGAAAGGTCGAACCAAAGCAAGACAAGCTGTCTGTTTTGGGAATGGCTCTGAAAGTCAATGAAGTTTGGCTTATGGGATACAATGTTCCACAGGATAGGGCATACGCTTCCGACTCGCAGCTTAAAAACTACGACAACATTTTCCCTATAGAAAAGAAAAAAATCCCCTTGTTAGGGGATATCGCGTGCGGAAAGCCTATATTTGCAAACGAAGAGCATGAAAGCTATGTGCTTGCCGGTACAGATATAAAAGCCGATTTTTGCCTTAGAGCACACGGCGACAGCATGACCGGCGCACGAATCTTTGACGGAGATATTGTATTTATTCAGAAGACCGATGTTGTAAACAACGGTGAGATCGCTGCCGTAATAATCGAAGACGAAGCAACACTTAAACGGGTTTATTATTACCCGACGAACGGAAAGCTGGTACTTAACGCCGAAAACCCCAAATACGAGCCTCTTGTTTATGTCGGCGAGGAGCTGAATCAGATTCATATCCTCGGCAAGGCAATAGCTTTCCAGAGCGATATAAGGTGATGCTTTTTAACACCAACGAATTACGAAACATAGCAAGTACGCATCGCAACAGTATAAGAAAAATAAGATAATTTCGAGGATGTGTATAACATGAGAAAAGTCAGTCTAATTATAATGTCCATAGCAGCCATAGTGCTTGTCACAAGCTGCATAATTTATTCATTTATGGATGAAAACGAGAAAAACGCCGCTATCGGCGATGTGGTTAAACTTAATGACTGGAATATAACGGTCAATTCTATGTCCTTCGAAAAAACAATTGACGAGTATAAATCAGTTAACAACACAGCAAGCGAAGGAAACATATTTTTAGTTCTTGATATCACAATAAAAAACATCGGTACAAAGAAAGCGAGCTTTTTGCCTTGGTTTTCATTTAACAAATCAAACGCAAAAATTATTTTTGACGATACATATGAGATCTCGCCTACTATATTATATTATGACAAAGACCTTCACAACAAGACATTAAATCCTCTTTCAGAATCAAACGGCATTTTAGTTTTTGAAGTGGCTCAAGAAATCGAAAATTCGGATAAGCCTCTTGTTACAAGCATTACTGATAATAGTGTAAAAATTGATATCAAACTAAGATAAAAATTCACTCCAATTATAAGCCACAAAATGTGTATCTAAAAGAATCACACACCCCTGCTGTGCAACAAAAGCCAAAATTCACAATATAATAAAAAATAAAAAAATAATTATTAACTGCGAGGATATTTTATGAAAAAAATCGGTTTAATTCTTATGCTCATGGCACTTCTTGTACTTGTTACAGGTTGCGTAAATTACCCCACGGTTCAGAAGCCGCAAATTGTACAGGAAAGCAAGGATTCCCCCGACACAAGCGAGGATAATTCCACAAATGAAAACACTTTACCAAGTGAGGACACCTTTTCAATCGGCGACACGATTAAGCTTAATGACTGGAACATAACGGTTAATTCTGTTTCATTTGAGAAAACGATCAGCGAATCGACATTCCTTAAACGCACGGCAGACGAGGGCAATGTATATATTGTACTTGATATCAAAATAAAAAATGTCGGCACAAAGGAGCAGACCTTTTTCCCGTGGATTTCGTTAAGCACATGTGACGCAAAGGTTATCTTTGACAATACATACGAGTTTTCGTCATTTGAAACACTCTTTGAAAAGGATCTGCACGGCAAGACTGTAAATCCACTTTCGGAATATAGCGGTTTTTTAGCTTTCGAGGCAGCTCAGGAGGTTGAAAGCTCTGATAAGCCTCTTGTTATAAAAATAATTGATAACAACTCCGAAATGAAAGTAAAATTGAGGTAAGTAACAGAAAAAAAGAACCGCCCGGTACTGCAATACCGGGCGATTCAGAAAACCAAAATCCACATTACCCTAAGGTGAAATTGGCACTTTTGATTGTAGCACATTTCGCCTTGAAAATCAATACAAAAGAAAAAAATCGAAGACAGCCGCATTGACAAACTTATCAAACTGTCTTCGGAGCTCACAAAAACAAAGGAATTTCAGCATCAAGAAGATGCGCAGCGGAGGAACATGTGCGACATTAAAGCAAATGAAGGGATGCAGTCTTGCGGTGTTATATACGCAAGATATTCATCATCCGGTCAGCGTGAGGAGTCAATCGAAGGGCAGCTCCGCGAATGCCGCGAATATGCAAAAAGGCAAAACATTATAATTGTCGGCGAATACTGCGATTACGCCATAACCGGCACGTCGGACAAGCGCCCCGAATTTCAAAGGTTGATAAGAGACAGTTCAAAGGGTCAGTTTTCATTTGTCATTACATGGAAGAACGACCGATTTGCAAGAAGCAGATATGACAGTGCAGTATATAAATACAAACTGAAGCAAAACGGTGTGCGCATACTGTATGCAAAAGAATCCATTCCCGACGGTCCCGAAGGGATTATACTTGAGTCTGTAATGGAAGGGTTCGCAGAATACTACTCGGCAAACTTAAGCCAAAATGTCAAACGCGGTTTTTATGATTCAGCGCTGAAGCTTCAGACACTCGGACAAAATTGCTACGGACTGCAGCGAGCGGCTGACGGGAGATGGGAACAAAACCCGTCTCAAGCGCCGATTGTAAGAAGAATATTTGAAGAATATTCCTCGGGCAAGTCAGCAAAGGACATTTATACCGACCTTAATTCGGAGGGATACCGGACACTGCGGGGAAACAATTTCAGCAAAAGCTCGCTCGGCGACATATTAAGAAACGAAAAATACTGTGGAGTGTATAAATATGCCGATATCCGAGTTGAAGACGGAATCCCTGCAATCGTCAGTAAAGAATTGTTTGATAAGGTACAAAAAATGGTTAAGATTCACAGTGAAAAGCCTGCCCTTAAAAAGTTCGAAGGAGGATTTCTTCTCACCGGCAAGCTGTTCTGCGGCCATTGCGGAGAAGCAATGACCGGAGATGGAGGAACATCCGGGACGGGGCGCGTATACCATTACTACACATGCAATAACAGGCGAATCAAAAAATGCAAGAAAGAACGGGTGCCCAAGCAGTGGATAGAAGATCTGATCGTCCAAAAACTGGTCGAAATCACAAGCAAAGATAGTATAATTGACACTTTTGCCGACAAATTTATGAAATGGCAAGCAGAGCAAATAAAGGTGCCTTTCACAAAAGATTTAGAGGATCGCCTGAAAAAGGTCGAAGCCGCCATAAAAAACAATTTAAGTCTAATTGACAGCGGATTTGTTTCGGACAGTATCAAGAGCCACCTCGTCGAGCTCGAAGCTGAAAGAGTTGATCTTGAACGAGGGATTGCAAAAATGAGACTAAAAACCCCGGAGCTGAGCCGACCACAGATTTTGCACTTTTTGCATGAGTTTCGCAAAGGGGACGTCAACAACGCCGTATGGAGAATACCCTTGATTGAGACCTTTCTGCAAGCGGCATACCTTTATGATGATGGACGTTTGCTTCTTCGTCTGAACTTCCGCGGCGACGAGAGCAAAATCTCCGTACAAGCAGTAGAAGAGGCCGTAGAAAACGGCGAAGATTTGAGTTCAGATTTCGAAACGTCTTCCCAGGCTTGCCGGAAAACAAACCGATTCTCCTTATTTTAAAAATCTGCCCCGATGCTTACTTTCCTCTTGACATTTCGTAAAATCCGATTATAATATAACTAACGAATATTAGTTAGTGAGGCGTGGCTATGAAGCAGGAGGATACTAAGCAGAAAATTCTTGATAAGGCTTTGGAGCTTTTTTCTGCGCAGGGATACGATTCGGTCAGTGTGGGCGAAATTGCAAAGGCAGTGGGAATCAAAGCACCGTCGCTTTACAACCATTTCCAAAGCAAGCAGGCGATTTTTGATGCCATCGTAGAATCCACTGCGGCTAAATATGAGGCGGACACCGACAAGATCGACATCCATGTGCAGAATGTAAAAAAGGATATTCCGATTTTCATCGAAACCACAGAGGATGCTCTCTTTGAAAAGGTTCGGCAGATTTTTGAGTATTCTCTTCACAACGAAGCAATCAGCCGTTTCCGCCGGATGATGACGATTGAGCAATTTCGTTCGCCGGAGCTGGCGGCGCTCTATTCCGAGCGATATGTGGAACGCATCATGCGCTATCACTCGGGAATTTTCCGTGCCCTTATCGCATCCGGTGAGATATATACAGAAGATCCGGACGCGCTTGCAATGATGTATGTTGCGCCCGTTCTTACGCTCATCGGCATCTGCGACCGTCAGCCAAAAAGAGAGCAAGAGTGCTTAGACAAGCTCCGAAGCCATGTGAAGCTCTTTTTTTGCATGGTTCACGGCGGCAATGTGCAAAGAGGTGAAAGCCATGAGTAGTCCGGAGGAAAAATGGATCCTTTGCCCGGTATGCGGTGCAAAAACACGGTTGCGGCTCCTGCAAAGGACGGTACTGTGGGACTTTCCGCTCTTTTGCCCGAAATGCAAGCAGGAGTGCATCATCAACGCACAGAATTTCAGAATAGAGATTATCAATCAGCCAGACGCAAAGACGCAGCGCTGACCGCAATTTCCTCGGTCATGTACTGCGTCTTTTTTTGAGTTCAGGAGGAAATTAATGAAGAAAACCCTAATACAAAAGCTCGGGATGCTCGGCATTGTCAGCTTTCTTTCATACACGGCGGCGGTAGTGTTTGCTCCTCTTGCCTATCCCGGCTACAACCGGATGGCGCAGGCAGTAAGCGACCTTTCCGCTGCCAATGCGCCGTCGCTTATGCTGTGGAATCAGCTCAGTTCCCTTTACAATGTGTGTGAGGTCGTTTGTGCAACCGTCGTCTGCATCGGCATACAAGGTCAGAAAACCAAACTGCTGCGTACCGGTGTTTATATGTTCGCCATCATGGAGTGGATTTCTGCTGTCGGATACCGAATGTTTCCGCTATCCGACAGCGGTTATGCAGGCGCGCTTCAGGATGTGATGCACATGGCCGTCACCGCCTTGGTGGTGCTGCTGTCTATTGTATCATTGACCATTATCATCGTTGCCGGAGCAAAAAGCAGAGACTGCCGCTCTTACGGAATATGTGCAGGCGCTGCCCTTTGCATGATGCTTGTGGGTGCTATGGGCATGAAAATCGTCCCTGCCGAATATTTCGGCGTGGTCGAGCGTTTCAGCGTGTTTGCCGCGACAGGCTTTAATGCAGCGCTCGGAATCCATCTGTTCTGCGGCAAATTCGAAAATTGATTACTATAAACTATTATTATGAAGGAGAAAAATCATGCAAGAAAAGAATGTTACCATCCGTCTTGAAACGAAAGACGATTACCGTGCCGTTGAAAATCTGACGCGCGAATCATTTTGGAATGTATACCTCCCCGGCTGCATGGAGCATTATGTACTTCACTGCTATCGGGACGACCCGGCGTTTGTCCCGGAGCTGGATCTTGTCATGGAGCTTGACGGCGAACTGATCGGGCAGGTTATCTATGTGCGGTCGGAAATTGACTGCGATGACGGAAGAAAGGTGCCGATTATGACCTTCGGTCCTATCAGCATAGCACCGAAATACAAGCGGCAAGGCTACGGAAAGCAGCTGCTCGACTATTCCATGGAAAAAGCCAAGGAGATAGGCGCAGGTGCGCTCGCCATTACCGGGAACATTCTGTTTTACGGCAAGTCCGGCTTTGTTCCTGCCAAAACATTCGGCATCCGCTACGAAGACGACCCGGAGGCAGATTATTTTCTCATCAATGAGCTGACTCCCGGCTTTCTTTATGGTATCTCCGGCACCTACAAAGACCCGGAGGGATATTTCGTCTGCGAGAAGAATCCGGATGCTTTTAAACGCTTTGAGGCGACCTTTCCGAAGAAGAAAAAGCTGAAGCTGCCGGGGCAGCTGTTCTGAGTATGAGGAAAGCAAAACGGAAAATCACATTTATCCCCTTCGCACGACAGGCAGACAGTCTACTTAAAAGAAGCCGTATTTCCGTTCGGATTGCTATCCGGTAACGGAATACGGCTTTCTTATGCTATAAAATCATGACTGAATTCGGACATACGACGGCGCAAAACGGCACCGACGGTACACCGTGCTTCTACTGTGGCTGCAGCGGCATTACATGCCTGCGCAGCGCCTACATGCTTACTCAGCATCAGACATTCTGCTTCTTCGGCAGCAGAACAGTAAAGGTTGTTGTTCCGCCTTCGCTTTTTGCCGACACTGCACCTCCGTGAAGCTCGCACACCTTTTTTACGACGGCAAGACCGATGCCGTTTCCCTGTGACGAATGCGACTCATCCGCCTGATAGAACTTATTGAAGATATGCGCAATACGGTCCTTTGGAATATCCTTACCGTTGTTTGAAACAGAAACAGAGTAGCGTTCGCCATCTTCCAAAATGCCGACCGTCACCGTGCCGCCAGGCTCGGAAAACTTGATTGCATTATCGAGCAGATTGATCCACACCTGCTTTAACAGCTCTTCGTTTGCAGAAATCATATGCTCGCCGAACTGCATATCCATATACAGATTCTTTTCGATCCATTTTTCCGCAAGCAGCAGTACAGCCCCGCGAATCTGCTCTGACAGATTAAAACTTGTAACCTCTGTCAGGATCGTCTGGTTTTCTACCCGGGTCAGATTCAGCACCTTATTTGCCATGGCAGAAAGGCGCAGCGACTCCTCCTCTATTATCTCAAGGTACTCCTCCTTTTGTTCATCCGTGAGGTTTCCGCGGCGCAGAAGCTTTGCAAAGCCTGCAATAGAGACGATCGGCGTTTTGAATTCATGCGAAAAATTGTTGGTAAAATCGCTGCGCAGCATTTCCGTGTGCTCCAGCTCCTCTGCCGCCCGATTGAAGCTCTTTTCGATCTTCTTAAAAGAAGGATGGAGAGAAATCGGCTTGCCGAAATGCAGTCTTGCCTTGAAATCGCCGCTTGCCAGCCGGTCAAGCTGATCGATAATGCGTTTGATCGGCTTAAAGGTTATTTTTCCTATCAGCGAAGCAAGAAGAAAGCCGATAATCAGACTGACGTAAAAGAAGAATTTCATCACGCCGGGAAGCCCGACCTGCCCTCCGGCGGTTTCGATGAATCCGAGGTGAGCCAGCCCATAGACGGCCACGATCGTCAGCAGCATGACAACCGTATTAGTAATAAATACAATACCGGAGATCAGCAGTGCCAGAGCGACCGTTCCCGCGCGTTCCTTTTTATTCAAATCTTCTTCTTTATTTATGCCGTTCATACTATTCACACCGTTCATACCTTTTTCACCGCCTTATAGCCGAGCCCACGGACAGCAACGATCTCGAATTCATTCCAACCCTCAAAGCGTTTGCGCAGGCGTCCGACATGGACGGTGACGGTCTCCCAGCCTGTTTCGCTGTCGGTTCCCCATATCTCATCCATCAGCTGAATACGGGTAAATATCTGTCCGGGATAGGAAAGCAGCTTATAAAGAAGCATGAATTCCTTTTGCGGCAGCTCCTGCGTATTTCCGTTTCTTGTGACCGTAAAGGAATTGTAGTCAAGAACGACATCCCCGATCGTAATTTTTTGCTCACTTACGATCTTGGCGCGCCGAAGCAGCGCCTTGATGTGCAAAAGCAGCTTTTCCTCATCGATCGGTTTTGTAATATAGTCATCGGTTCCGACAAGGAACCCCTTTTTTTCATCCGAAGGCAGCTGCTTTGCCGTTACCATCAAAATAGGCAGTGCGCTGTCGGTCTCCCGAACAAGCCGGGTGAATTCATACCCATCCAAATTCGGCATCATAACATCCAGTACTACAAGATCGATATGCTCCTTGTCCAGAACCTCCAGCGCTTCTTTTCCGTCGGCTGCCGTTGTTACCGTATAATTGGCGCTTTCCAGCACGGCGCGAAGCAACATTCTGGTATGCTTATCGTCATCTGCTACGAGAATGTGAAACATAAATATCCTCCCAAGGCTGCAAAGATATAGCTGTATATATTTTACAGGATCACGCCGAGTGTGTCAATGCCTGTATATCCCGGATCCCTTGAATATTAAATCGGTTCTTTTCCCCTATTACGCCCCGAAGTTTCGTTTCAGTTTAGAATTAACTGGTAAACTTTCGGCGAAAAATGTCGAAATGGCGGTTTTTAAGGCAAGCTCCCGACCCGAGGAATCCTTGCCCGGCAGCGCAAAAAACCGTCATTCGGCGCAAAAGGATGCAATCAAAGGCTTCAAGGAGGAAAAAACCAATGGCTGAAAAATATATTCTCTATAATCCCAACGCAGGCGGACCGGAGGCAAAAAATGCCCTGAAAGACCTGCAGGATAAAAACGAAGGGGCTGCGGCGATCAATATTTGCCGCATCACAAACTACAGGACCTTTTTTAGCGGCTTAAGCCCGGACGACACCGTGATTCTGTGCGGCGGAGACGGCACATTAAACCGTTTTGTAAACGACATTGACGGAATTGACATTCAAAACAATCTCTACTACTACCCTACCGGAACCGGCAACGATTTTGCAAGGGATGTAGGTCAAAAACCGTTTTCGAACCCGACTGTTTGTCTTAATCCGTATTTTAAGCAGCTGCCCCGTGTAGACGTAAAGGGAAAATCCAATCTGTTTTTAAACAATGTCGGCTTCGGCATTGACGGCTACTGCTGCGAGGTCGGGGAAAAGCTCCGTGAAGAAAACAAGAAAAAGGAAAGTCCCAAGCCTGTAAACTACACGAAGATCGCCATTACCGGATTACTGTTTCACTACAAGCCGAAGGATGCAACCGTTATCGTTGACGGCAAGCGCTATCACTATAAAAAGGTATGGCTTGCCTCTGTCATGAACGGCAGGTTCTACGGCGGAGGAATGATGCCGACTCCGGATCAGAACAGGCTTCGCGAGGACGGAAAGGTATCAATTCTGATCTTCCACAACGTCGGCAAGCTGCACGGGCTGATGATCTTCCCGTCGATTTTCAGCGGCGAGCATGTAAAATACACAAAGCAGATGGCAATCCTTGAAGGAAAGACAATTCAGGTAGAGTATAACGAGCCGGCACCGCTCCAGATCGACGGAGAGGTAATATCGGATGTCACAAAATATACTGTCAGTTCGTGCGCCGCACAGGCAGAAGAGGCAGAACAGAACAGCGAGATGGCGGCTGTATAAATGCGAAAACAGACGGTATTACATAACACCGGCAAGCCGGAAGAAGCAAATATGAGCAGGATACTGAAAAAGGATCAGATTCTTACGATACCGAATCTGTTAAGTGCGATACGGCTTATACTGATTCCGCTTATCGTATGGCTGTATATTGCAAAGAAGGCATACTATACCGCGGTGATCGTTATTTTGATCTCCGGTGCAACAGATGTCATCGACGGATTTATCGCGCGGAAATTCCACATGGTATCCGACCTCGGAAAAATCCTTGATCCCTTAGCCGACAAGCTGACGCAGGCTGCGGTCATTATCTGTCTTGCATCAAAATACAGCCTGATGTATTTCCTTACCGCACTTTTCATTGTAAAAGAAATCCTCATGGCAACCTATGGATATTTGGCCCTCAAGAAAAAGGATTCGGTGAACAGCGCGAAATGGTACGGAAAGCTCAACACCGCGGTATTATATATTGTCATGATGTGCCTCATTATGTTCCCCGGCATCGGGGAGGCAGCGGCGAACACGATGATTTTAATCTGCGCATGCGTTATGCTTATGTCGCTTGCACTATACACGCGGTTTTATCTGAAATTGCTTCGTTTTGACCGATCCGACACTGTGAGGGGATAGAAAATGATATTTTTATATATATTGCTCGGGATACTTGCAATTCTGCTGCTTTATATCTACTTTCTTGCAATCTGCAGTCTTTTTGTCAGCCCGAAAAAGGAATATGAAAAAAACAGCCGCTTTTACCGCGCCCTGCTTTACAGCGCCTCGGCTGTCGTTTTAAAGCTATTACGGATTAAGGTACACACAGGCGGCATTGAAAAAATCCCGGAGGATCAAAGGCTGCTGTTTGTCGGAAACCACCGTTCAAATTTTGACCCGATCATTCAGTGGCATGTATTAAAGCAGTGGGATATTGCATTTATTTCAAAGGGCGAGAATTTCAAAATCCCGTTTTTCGGACGGATAATCAGAAAATGCTGCTTTATGGAAATCGACCGGGAAAATCCGCTAAAGGCGCTGAGGACGATCAACAGGGCAGCCGAGCTGCTCAAAAGCGGCGAGGTCTCTGTCGGCGTGTATCCGGAGGGCACCAGAAGCAAAACATGCGAACTGCTTCCGTTTCACGACGGTGTTTTCCGAATTGCAAAAAAGGCAGGCACTCCGATTGTTGTCATGTCCATTAAGGGAACCGAGCAGATTCACAAAAATGTTCTCCGCCGCCGCTCGGATGTATATCTTGACATCCTGCAGGTGATTCCCGAAAGCAGGGTGGAAAGCGAAAGCTCGAATATAATCGGCGCCGAAATCCGGGACATGCTGCTTGACAGCCTGGAAAAAAACAAACAGAGTGATGCTTCGGCATAATTCATATGCGTATAAAACAAGCCGGAGCTTTTCTCCGGCTTGTTTTGTTTCAGTTTAGAAAAGATTTATATAATTTCAAAAAAATCCGGACAAAAGAAATTATGCTGACCGATATGTATAATTCAAATCGGAATGTACGGCACATGCTGTCAAACATAAAAACAAACTATAAGAAAGGAAGCTGCATTATGAAAAAGAACACGAAAAGAATTATCACAGCGACAGGGATTGCGGCAGGAACGGCTGCTGTTGCATCGCTGTCCGCTTATGTCACAACAAAGGCGCTGATCGACACGGCGCTTGACCGGGAAATGCCGAAGGTAATGAAAAACGCAAACAAGCGCATCTCCGGAGAAAAAAGCAGCGGCGAATATACAGCATATCTGGAAAACTCCTCAAGAAGACTTGCCGAGCAGCCGAATGAGATAGTTAAAATCACAGCTCACGACGGCGAAACACTTGTCGGACATTATTTCCCATGCGAAAATCCCGAAAGAGTGATTATTGCTTTTCACGGATGGCGTTCATCCTGGCACCGGGATTTCGGGATGATCTCGGATTTCTGGCACAGAAGCAATTGCAGCGTGCTCTATGTCGAGCAGCGCGGACAGAACAACAGCGGAGGCAAGCACATGGGCTTCGGTCTTACCGAACGCTATGACTGCCTTGACTGGCTGAAGTGGGAGACCGAGCGCTGCGGAAGCTGCATTCCGGTCTATCTTGCCGGCATTTCTATGGGCGCTGCCACAGTGCTTATGGCTTCCGGGCTGCAGCTGCCTCAGAATGTTCACGGAATCATGGCGGATTGCGGCTTTACATCGGCAAATGCGATATGGGAACATATTGCAAAGGACAACCTCCACATCCGCTTCCGTGTGCGCAGTGCAATTGCCGACATGATGTGCCGCAGAAAAATAAATGTCGGTTCAAAGGAGTATTCGACAACAGACGCTCTTAAGCATACAAACGTCCCGGTTATTTTTATCCACGGCTCGGACGACAATTTTGTTCCGGTAAATATGACCTATGAAAACTATATGGCGTGCGCGTCGCCGAAGGAGCTTTTGATCGTTCCGGGTGCGGATCACTGCATGAGTTACTTTATGGAAAAGGAGAAGTACGAGAATGCCGTAAAGGCGTTCTGGGCAAAATATGACAAATCGGCACGCGAAGCATAAAGGCTGATTGCCGTAATCACAGCGATTGTTACAGGGGGCTTGCCTATTGAGATGAAATGTGGTATATTTAGTATTGTGCTCACCGTCTCCGGTGCGGCGCAGATCGGAGGAATGTTATGTACTTAAATGATTATATTTGGTTTATAGCCGCCTTGCTGTTTTGCACCGTATTTTCCGCGATTGCAAGCGGAAAGGTTCACTTTGCGTTTGCAAAATACTCTAAGGTCCGGTGCCGTTCGGGGAAAACCGGGTGCGATACCGCTGCTATGTTGATGCGCTCAAATCAGGTAAGCGGAATATCTATCGGATGCGTAAAAGGCAGCCTGACCGACCACTATGACCCGAGAGCAGGCATCGTCAATCTTTCGGAAAGCACTTATAACAACAGCTCGGTAGCATCTGTAGCAGTTGCCGCCCACGAAATGGGGCACGTCATGCAGAAGCAGGAGGGATACTGGTTTTACAGAGTCCGCACAGCTCTGGTTCCGGTGGTGAATTTCGGTTCAAGGCTGGCATTCCCCCTTGTGCTGATCGGACTTTTGCTTGATGCGCTTGTAGTCAGCTCCGACCCGGAAATGGGATTTCATGTTGCGATGATCGGCGTAATTTTATACGGAACGTCCTTCCTTTTCACCTTAGTTACACTGCCTGTTGAGATCAATGCAAGCCGGAGAGGAGAAAAAATGCTTTTGCAGGAAGGAATACTGACAGCCGACGAGATGCCGGGAGCAAAGAAAGTCCTGTCCGCTGCGGCTCTTACCTATCTTGCTTCGCTTTTAACCTCTTTTGTCTATTTTCTGCGCTTCTTGATCTATGTTTTAACCATATTCGGCAAGCGCGACGACAGAAGGTAACCAAAAAACCGATATATAGTCCTATTCACAAAACCCCACTGCAAGGAAATCCTGCGGTGGGGTTTAAGCTTTTATATGGCTATCATTTTGACAGTATTGCATTTTCCACTGTTAATTTTCAGCTTTAAAAAAAATGGGCAAAGCCGTATAGGAAATTTGAGGATTTGCTCGCAAAAAGGCAAAATCTCAGCCCAACATTCCTAAAAACGTGAACAGCTGAAAATTTTTTTTAAAATTTTTAAGCTTTTTCAATCAAACTTCAATCCGGATGCTGTAATGTATAGCCACAAGATAAGAAAAGGGTCCGGCAGAGCTTGACTTTGCTCGGATCGGGAAAAATAAACTCGGAAAAGGAGAAGCTATTATGAAAAACATGAAAAAGCTTTTGTCATTATCATGCGCTGCGGCTCTGGTATTTTCTCTTGCCGCGTGCCAAAAGGATTCGGGAAATTCCGGCAGCACCGAAAGCACCGGAAGCACCGGAAGTACCGAAAGCAGCCAGACCGGCGAATATGCCGGAACTACGGTTATAGGAAAGATCACAGCCGTAAAGGATTCGACCGTGACGGTTCAGCTCGGGGAGCTGACCGAAAGCGATAACCGCCCGGGAATGCCCGATGGCAGCGGTGACGGAAACGGACAAACACCACCCGAAATGCCTAACGGAAACGGCGACGGTAACGGACAGACTCCTCCGGAAAAGCCGGACGGGGACAGCAATCAAAGCGAACAGACCCCTCCCGAGATGCCGAGCGGTAGCGGAAGCGGCGACGGGCAAACACCTCCCGAAAAACCGGACGGAGACGGCAGCCAAAACGGTCAGGCGCCTTCCGGCGGAAATACACCCGGCGGCGCTCCGGGCTCTTCAAAGACATTTACGGCAGGCGACAAGACGACCAGCGTAGATCTTTCGGGAGCTTCTATTGAAAAGGATTCGCAGAAGATCTCTGTAAGCGACCTCAGCGAGGGAGATATTCTTTCGATCACATTTGACGGCGACGGCAAGGCGGCATCGGCTTCGGTTGTATCGCTTGACTCCTGGAACCCCGGCGGAAACGGTGGGAACGGTAATTTCGGCGGCTCTGACAGTGTAACGCAGGGAGACAGTGCAAACACGATCAGCGAGGACGGAACCTATAAGGACATGACCTACACCTCTACAGGAGACGACGAAAACGCCCTGCGCATCGACGGCGCGGCCGTAACTCTTGACGGCATAACGGTCGACAAAAGCGCAGGAGCTACCTCCAACACCGAAAACGGAGACTTCTACGGTGTCAATGCCGCGCTTCTTGCAACAAACGGTGCGAGCGTGACAATTAAGAACGCCAAGGTGACCTCATCCGTGCAGAACGGAAACGGCGTGTTCAGCTACGGCAGCGGAACAACCGTAAGCATCTCGGATTCCGAAATCACAACAACCGCTGACAATTCCGGAGGCATCCAGACCACCGGAGGCGGAACAACCAATGCAAGCAATCTGACTGTCGTAACCTCAGGAAACTCATCCGCTGCGATCCGCTCTGACAGAGGCGGCGGAACGGTAAATGTAAACGGCGGCAGCTACACCTCAAACGGCTACAACTCCCCTGCAATCTATTCGACAGCAACTATAAGCGTTTCGGATGCGCTTCTTACCGCCAACAATTCGGAGGCGCTTGTAATCGAGGGCAAGAACTCGATTACGCTTGAAAACTGCACGGTTGTCGGCAACATGAGCGACACCGAGGGAACAAGCTCGAGCGAAAATGTTCACAATGTAATGATCTATCAGTCGATGAGCGGCGATGCGGATGTCGGCACCTCGTCATTTTCGATGACAGGCGGCAGTCTCACATCAAAGAACGGCGATATGTTCTATGTTACAAACACACATTGCATTTTAAGCCTTTGCAATGCAGAGCTTATAAATGAGGACAGCGACGCATACCTTCTGCGCGTCACAGGCAATTCCGCAAGCCGCGGATGGGGGACTGCAGGCAGCAACGGCGCACAGGTCGAGCTTACCGCAGACGAGCAGACGCTTGAGGGAAATATCATTGTAGACACAATTTCGACTCTTAATATGACCCTTAAAAACGGAAGCGTTTTTAGCGGCACGGTAAATATCACCGAAAACGAGCAGAACGGCACGGCGGTAAACGATAATGCGGTAATCACAATCGAAAGCGGCTGCACCTGGAGCCTGACAGGCGACTGCACTGTAACAAGCATTACAAACAACGGAACAATCAATTTTAACGGCTACACAATCACTCTTGCCGACGGAACCGTTTTAAAATAACCAAATAAAAAGCAGCTTAATGCCAAAAGCCGCCCGATCGATTTTAGGATCAGGCGGCTTTTTTGAACTGCTTATCTTTTTTGATCTCTTTTAGTGGTGCAATGTTATGCGTGATTTCAGGATGCCTGCTCGAACTGGCTGTTGTAAAGCTCGGCGTAGAATCCTCCTCGCTGCATCAGCTCATCATGCGTTCCGCTTTCGATTACGTCTCCGTCGCGCATAACAAGGATCAGATCGGCATTTTTGATTGTGGAAAGGCGGTGCGCGATCACAAAGCTGGTGCGCCCCTTTGTAAGCTCATCCATTGCGCGCTGAATCAGAAGCTCTGTGCGTGTGTCGACAGATGAGGTCGCCTCGTCAAGAATCAGCATCGGGGCGTTCTGCAGCATGGCACGGGCAATCGTAAGAAGCTGCTTCTGACCTGCGGAGATGCTTGCGCTTTCCGAAAGAACCGTGTCAAAGCCGTGGGGCAGCGTATGAACAAATTTATCAAGACCGCAAGCGCGGCAGACCTTTTCGAGCTGCTCGTCGGTAATGCCCTCCATGTTGTAGACAAGATTTTCCCGAACCGTTCCCTCAAAAAGCCATGTGTCCTGCAGAACCATGCTGAACAGCTTATGCACGTTTTCGCGGCTCATATCGGATATCGGAACACCATCGATTTTAATTGTGCCGCTGTTTATTTCAAAGAAGCGCATCAGCAGATTGACCATTGTTGTCTTTCCTGCACCGGTAGGCCCTACAATTGCGACCTTCTGACCCGGATGAACCTCTGCCGAAAAGTCCTTTATAATTATCTTGTCCGGAGTGTCGGGATAGCTGAAGCGGACATGCTCGAAGCTGACAGCGCCGCGAGCATCTGTAAGAACGTCGGTTTTTTCGCTTTCGTCGGGCATTTCCTCGCTTTCAAGGAAGTCGAAGATGCGGTGTGCGGAAGCCGAGGCTGTCTGCATGTTGGTAAGCCCCTGTGCCATCTGGGTAAGCGGAGATGTGAACAGGCGCACATAGAGAATAAAGGAGACGATTACGCCGAACTCGATTGTACCGTTTATGGCAAGAACCGAACCGAAAACGCATACTGCGACATAGGCAATATTGCCGACGATGTTCATAAGCGGCTGCATCATTCCGGAAAGGAACTGCGACTTCCAGTTTGCGTCATAGACTGCATAATTGAGCTTGTTAAACCGCTCCCCGATCCTTTTTTCTGCACGGCTTATCCGTACAACCTCATGACCGGAATACATTTCCTCTACATATCCGTTAAGCTCGCCCAAGCTCTTTTGTCTTGCCGAAAAGAAGCGCTGGGATTTTAACATGATCAGAACGGTTAAAAGCATGCCGAAAAATGTTACGCCGATAGAAATAAGCGCAAGATGCCATTCGGTTACAAACATCATGATAAGGCATCCGACAAACTGCGTCGCGGCGCTGATGATCGTCGGCAGGCTGTTTGTAAGCCCCTGCTGCAGGGTGGAAACATCGTTTGTTATCCGGCTTAAAATGTCGCCCTGGGATGTGGTATTAAAATATTTCTGCGGCACTTTGTTTATCTTTTCGGAAAGCTCGCCGCGCATCCGATAGGACATTTTCAGGGTGACAACAGACATTGTATAGTGCTGAATAAAGCTGAAGACAGCGCTCAATATATAAATTACTGCAAGGAAAATGCCGATTTTTGCAATCGCCGCAAGGTCAATGCTTCCTGCAAGCCCGTCGGACATCAATGTAGCGATCCTTCCGATTTTGTCCGGACCGATAATCGTCATGACGGCGCTGAGTGCCGCAAGGATCAGGGCAGTGATGATAATTCCCATGCTTTGGCGCATGTATTCGGTAACTTTAGGTATAGCCGAGCCTATATTGCTTTTTTTGTCATTTCGTTTCATTTTCTCCGCCTCCTTATGCAAGCTCCGAGGCGCTTAGCTGCGATGTTGCAATTTCGCAGTAAACCTCGCATGAGCGCATCAGCTCCTCGTGCGTGCCCATACCGACAGCCTCTCCGCGGTCAAGAACGATGATCTTATCCGCATGGCGGATCGTGCTGATGCGCTGGGCAACGATGATCTTTGTCGTGTCCTTAAGCTGCTCGTTTAATCCCTCGCGCAGCCTTGCATCGGTCTTGTAATCAAGAGCCGAAAAGGAATCGTCGAAGATCAGAATTTCCGGCTTCCTTGCAAGCGCACGGGCAATAGAAAGCCTCTGCTTCTGTCCGCCGGACACATTGCGTCCGAGCTGTGCGATTTCATGTTCTGTTCCCTCCGGCAGCCTGTCGACAAATTCCTTCGCCTGCGAAAGCTCAATCGCGTTTTTCAGTCTTGCCTCATTCGAGTCGGCAGCGCTTTCTCCGAAAAGCACATTGTCCTTTATCGTACCGGAGAACAGGACGGCTTTCTGTGTGACATAGCCCAGCTTGTCATACAGAGCGTCAAAGGTGTAGTTCTTTACGTTTACACCGTCGACAAGCACTTCG
Source organism: uncultured Eubacteriales bacterium (assembly GCA_934447715.1). Taxonomy (GTDB): domain Bacteria; phylum Bacillota; class Clostridia; order Oscillospirales; family CAG-272; genus HGM12657. Next base: position 78,200 of record CAKSER010000005.1, read on the forward strand.
CCGGAGGTCGCATCGTAAAAGCGCGGAATCAGACCGATCAGTGTCGACTTTCCGCTTCCGGTCGCACCGATAATCGCCAGCGTTTCTCCCTTGTTTACCTTGAAATCGATATCCGTAAGCTCGTTTTCGCTAGCATGCGGATAACAAAAGGAGACGTTTTTAAATTCGACCGTTCCGACCTCGTTTCCGCTTTGAACGCTGCCCTCGACAATCGACGCCTTGCGGTCAAGTACCTCGTTTATACGCTCGGCGGATACCTGTGCCTGCGGAAGCAGCATGAAGATCATGGCAAGCATCATAAAGGACATTACGATATAGGTAGCATATGTGCTGAATACGAGCACCTCGCTGAACATTGTAAGACGCGCGCCCATATCGGTAAGTGCAATATTGCTGACAAGCGCCGCACCGACCCAGTAGATTGCAAGAGCAAGACCGTTCATGCCGAGCGACATTGTCGGCTGCACAAGCGCAAAGAGCTTCTGGTTTTTCATCTGTAAATCCATCATGCCGCGGCTCGGGCCGTCAAATTTTTCATTCTGAAACTCTTCGGCGTTAAAGGCATGCACGACATTGATTCCGGTCAGATTTTCACGCGCGACACGGTTGATTTTATCTGTCATTTTCTGCACAAGGCGGAAGCGCGGAATGCAGGAACCCATGATCAGCAGCACCGTAACAAACAGCACAACAACAAAGGCGGCGGTGACGGCGGAAAGCTCCCAGCTCTTGCCGAGAATCTTGATAATCGCCCAGACCGCCATGATCGGCGCCTTGATCATCATCTGAAGCCCCATTGCGATAATCATCTGGATCTGTGTAATATCGTTTGTGGTTCTTGTAATCAGGCTCGGAACCGAAAAGTCCTGCATTTCTTCGCTTCCGATGTCCATTACATGGAAAAACAGCTTTTCGCGGACGGCAAAGCTGAAGCCGGATGCACATCTTGCGGCAAGAAATCCGCAGGCAATCGCAAGCGCCGCGCTTATAACCGTACAGCCGAGCATTTTAAGCCCGACATTCATAATGTCCGCGGTCGTGCCCGAGGTTTTTATAAGCACCGTAAGCTCTGTCATGTAATCCGGCAGGCGCAGGTCAAAATAGATCTGCACCACAACGAACAAAAGGCAAAAAAGCGCCATCAGCTTCTCTTTTTTGCGCATGTTTTTTAAAAGCTTAATCATTTTTTTCTTCGTTTTCTCCTTTTCCCTGAGAATTGCCGCTCTTGCGGATCTGCTCGATGTTAAGGCTCATTACCGCAAGGCAGCTGCAAAAGGTCTCAATATCCGAATCCGACAGCCCGTCAAGCAGACTTTTTGCAAAGCTCCTTTGCTTTTCGCGGCCCTTTTCAATGATGCTGTTTGCCTTATCTGTGCAGACAAGCTGCGTTTTTCTTCTGTCGCCTGCAACCGACTGCCGCAAAAGCAGCCCCTCGTTTACCAGCCTGTCGATATGTACCGACACGATTCCGGTTTTAAGTCCCCGACACCGGCAGATGTCCTTTGCCGTGCCGCTTTCCGGATTGTTTGCGATAAACATCAGTATATCAACAGCCATAGGCGGCAGCCCTGTTTCCTTGCAGATCGGCTGAAGCACGGTATGATACGCCTCGATAAAACGGTTTGCTCCGTTAAACATTTTTGACGCAGTAAAATTCCATTCGTTCATATTGACCTCTCAACAGTAGATATTCTAATATTGGAATATCTATTATTATATTCAATTTGCCGCAAATGTCAAGAGGCTTTTAAAAAAATTTTTTCTTTTAATAAGCACTTAAAATGCACCGAAAACACCAAAAACGGCACAGCCCGTTTAAGGGCTGTGCCGTTTTAGTAAATAAAGATGCGAAAATCAATAATTTAATTTAATGTAAGATATACTCTCATTTCGGGTAGATAGTCCCTCCGCCGAGAACCGTGTCTTCGTCATAAAGCACCGCTGCCTGCCCCGGAGTTATGGCTCTCTGGGGCTCGTCAAAGATTATCCGGACGGCATTTTCGCTAAGCGGTATTACGGTCGCAGGCTGTTCGGGCTGGCGGTAACGGATTTTTGCCTTGCAGCGAAATTCCTTTTCCGGAGCCCTGCCGCTTATCCAGTTGAAATCCGAGACGTAAGCCTCTGTGCTGAACAGATCCTTGTTTTTCCCTAGAACGACGGTATTGCTTTCGGGGCAGATTTTGCAGACATAAAGCGGCTCCGAGCTTGAAATTCCGAGTCCCTTTCTCTGACCTATCGTGTAATGTATTACTCCCTTGTGCTTTCCGAGAGGCTTGCCGTCAAAGTCGACAAAATCCCCCTCCTTCGGCTTGCAGCCGGTTCTCAGCTCAATAACACCGGCATAATCGCCGTCGGGCACAAAGCAGATATCCTGGCTGTCCGGCTTTGCGGCATTGATAAAGCCGTTTTGCTCCGCCATTTCGCGAACCTCGGTTTTTTTGAAATTCCCGAGCGGCAGCTTTGTTTTTGCAAGCTGCTCCTGTGTCATCGAATACAGCACATAGCTCTGATCCTTTGTTATATCAAGCGCCTTTTTTAAAACAAAGCAGCCGTCATGCTCCTCGATTCTTGCGTAATGTCCGGTTACGACATAATCGCAGCCGAGAATTTCCGCGCGTTCAAAGAGCTTTCCGAATTTTAAATAGCGGTTGCAGTCGATGCACGGATTCGGAGTTATACCGTGCTGATAGCTTTCGATGAACCTTTTTATAACGGTATTGTTAAAGTCCATCGTAAAATTGAACACAAAGTACTGCATGCCGAGTCTGTAGGCGACGCTGCGCGCGTCCTCCACGTCCTCAAGCGAGCAGCAGGTTTTCGTGCGCTCAATGCCGATATCCTCGTTATTAAACAGCTTCATCGTACAGCCTATGCACTCAAAGCCTTCGTCGATCATCAATTTGGCAGCAAGCGAGGAATCCACTCCTCCGCTCATTGCAATCAGTGCCTTTTTCATTGTATTATAAGTCCTTTTCACAGCTTCTCATTGCCGGAATCGTCTTTGATATCAGATCGTCAAGCGTCCATCCCAGCATATCTGCGCCGCGCTCGATTACTTCTCTTGAGCAGCCTGCGGCAAAATTCGCGTTTTTATATTTTTTCTTTACGGATTTAAGCTCCAGATCCGAAACGCTCTTTGACGGGCGCATGAGCGCGACCGCGCCGATTAGACCTGTAAGCTCGTCTACGGCATAAAGCACCTTTTCCATTTCGTGCTCCGGCACAATGTCGACCGTCAGCATATATCCGTGGCTTGATACCGCATGGATCAGCCGCTCGTCGATTCCTCTTTCTCTTAGGATTTCCTGCTCCTTTATGCAGTGACTGTCCGGATACTGCTCAAAATCGAGGTCGTGAAGAATGCCGACAGACTCCCAAAAATCCGCCTCGCCACCGTATCCGAGCTCGTTTGCAAACCAGCGCATGACGCCTCCGACGGTTTTTCCGTGATTTAAATGGAATTCTCCCTTGTTATATTCTTTAAGTAATTCAAATGCTTCCTTTGGTGTAGGCGTCATTTTAAAATCCCCTCGATTCTATACGGTCACAGACTGAAATTTACTGTAGATATTATAGTTTCTTTGCGCGGTCTTGTCAAGCAGCGCTCTTCCGCATCAATCCCTGCCTGCGCTTTAAGCCTGCAAAGGCGATAAGACAAATTATAACCGAAAGCAGCGAGCCTGCCGAGGTTGCAAGACCCATCGGGAAAAGGGTTGACGAAAACAGTTTTGAGGTAAGATAAACTCCCGGGACACGCACAAGGGCAATGGCAAGGATATTGTGCATAAACGACAGCCCGGATTTTCCGCAGGCGCAGAAATAGCCGCTGAAGCAGAAATGTATTCCGGCAAAAATGCAGTCGAAAATATATCCGCGAAGATACTGTCCTCCGAGGCGGACCACCTCGGCACCGTCGGATGTGCCCCGATCGGTGAACAGCGCAACAATCGGCTCTGCCGTGAACTGAACAACAGCCGTCACGATAATTCCGAAGCCGACGGCAAGCATGATTGCATACCGAAGCGTTTTTTCGGCTCTCTCCGGCTTTTCGGCACCGAAATTCTGTGCGCCGAGCGCCGAAACCGAGGACAGCATCGAGGACGGGATCAAAAACAGGAAGCTGATGATCTTTTCCACAATTCCGACCGCTGCCGCATCGTTTAAGCCGCGATGGTTTGCAATAACCGTAATTACAATAAACGCAATCTGAATAAGCCCGTCCTGAAAGGCGATAGGAACACCGATTTTAAGAATTTTTCCCATAACGGGGCGGCTGGGCTTAAAATCCTCTTTTTTTATCGAAATGCTCTTTCTTTTCAGGATGACGGCAAGAGAAACGGCAACGCTGATTGCCTGTGAAAGCGTTGTACCGAGCGCCGCGCCGACAGGTCCGAGATGCATAACGCCGATAAATAGATAATCAAGACCGATATTAAAGGCGCACGCGACGGCGATAAAGTACATCGGGCTTTTGCTGTCGCCGAGTCCGCGGAAGATCGAGCTTATGATGTTGTACGCCGTAATAAACGGAATTCCGATAAAGCAGACGGTAAGATATGCCGCCGTGCCGTCAATTGCCTTTTCGGGGGTTGACATCACAAGGACAATCGGATTTACAAGGAGCAGCAGAAGCACGGTAAGACCGACAGAAAGAGACATGAACAGCGTCACGGTGTTTCCGATGTCCTTAGCCGCCTGTCTTTTATTACCCGAGCCGATTGCCTGTCCGATACTGACCGTCGTTCCAATAGCAAGACCCACAATCATGACGGTGAGCATGTGCATGACCTGCGAGCCGATCGAGACTGCGGTCGTTCCGGCAACGTTCTCAAACTGCCCGACAATAAACAGATCCGCCATTCCGTAAAGCGTCTGCAAAAAGTATGAGAGCAGATACGGCAGCGAGAAAAGCAGCAGATTTTTAAGCACGCTTCCGGTTGTAAGTCTGTTTTCTGTTTGCTCCATTTTTGACCTTCCTTGAATCCTACTTGCCTATATTAATACAAAAACGACGTGAAAACGCCGATGCCGTTTAAAATTACTAAGGAATTTACAATATCCACATCCGCGCGCTGCGCGGATGTGGATATTATACCACCTTTAGCTGCTGCCGCGTCAAGAGGAAAAATGTACAATCTAAAAGACACGCATGCCGCCTTCCGTTGTGTTATCTGCTTTGTGCGGAGCATACAGGCATATGCCGCCTTACAGCTTGACTTGCATAAAGGTTTTTGATATACTGAGATTATTCGGATTTTACCCTTACGGAGGCTTTTATGAGAAATTATGAAATAGAAAAAGAAATGTACAAAAAGGCAGCAGAGCTGATAGAAAAAAGATATCCCGAGGGCTGGGGCGGAGCCGGGGTTGTCCGCACCTCAAAGGGGCATTTCTTTACAAGCGTCAGCATTGAAACAGCCAATGCCTCTGCCGTTTTGTGCATCGAGACCGGAGCAATGCTCGAAGCGCACAAATACAACGAAAAGGTTTCCCACTGCATGTGCCTTGTCCGCGAGGATGAAAATTCTCCTTACAAGGTACTGTCTCCGTGCGGCATCTGCCAGGAGAGGCTTAGGTATTGGGGAGAGGATGTGCAGGTGGCAGTTACAACAGACGATGAAGAAATCAAATTTGTAGAGCTTAAAGAGCTGCAGCCCTATCACTGGACCAAAATTTATCCTGCCGATGAGCTTGAGCACTGGGAAGAAAGCAGAGAAGATTGAATAGTGAATATCTAAAAATAACAGCTGTCCATTTAGGGCAGCTGTTTTTTTAGAGGTTAAGTTATACCTTCCAACCGGCAGCCTGACTGCGCTCGACTACAAAGCGGCGGTAAAGACCGTCTTTTTCTACAAGCTCATCGTGTGTGCCCTGCTGAACGATCCTTCCGTGATCTAAAACGAAGATCATATCGGCATTGCGCAAGAGCTTTATATATTTTTTGAAACGAATATAGCATTTCACGATGCTGTATGATAAAATATACCGTGAAGCCGTGCACTTGGCTGTCGGAGACAGAAATTTTGTGTTCCGAATGCAAAGATAAAAGTAAAAACAAGCAAAAAAAAGGCTGAAGGAGTAAAATGAAAATGGTTTATACAGGACATTACAGCTCTCCGCTCGGCAAAATTCTTCTTGCGGCGGATGAATTCGGAATAAGAGGCTTATGGTTTGAGGGACAAAAATACTTTGCGCGCGGCCTGCCGGATGAACGCACAGAAACCGAAACGCCGATACTTAAAGAGGCGGTACGCTGGCTCGACATTTATTTCAGCGGAAAGGAGCCGGATTTTACACCGCCGCTTCACCCTGTCGGCTCCGGATTCCGACAGGAGGTGTGGAAAACCCTTTTGCAGATTCCGTACGGAAAGACGATTACCTACGGGGATATTTCAAAACAGCTTGCAATGAGGATAGGTACCGAAAGAATGTCCGCACAGGCGGTCGGAGGTGCTGTCGGGAATAACGAAATTTCGATTATCATCCCGTGTCACCGTGTTGTCGGAGCAAACGGCTGTCTGACCGGATATGCAGGGGGAATTGACAAGAAAATCAAGCTGCTTGAGCTTGAAAAAGCCGATATGAGTCGGTTTTTTGTTCCGAAAAAAAGCACGGCACTTTGAAAAGAGTTTAAAATCATGAAAATTTCGGATACAATCGAAAAGATGATCGCCTTTTATAACGGCAATCTACATGATATCAACCATTTTCTCAAGGTCCGGGCACTTGCCAAAAGCATCGGCGAGCAGGAGAACCTTGATATGCAATAAAAAACAGCAGCAGCAATACAAAAGCAGACACATTTAAAATAATCATGTGTCTGCCTTTTTATTGCTGCTGCACAGCCAGATCGCCGTAATTTTTATTTTTCAACCGGTATCTGTGCCGAAAATTCCACCTTGCCGTCATAACAGGAGAGTGTTATGGCCCCCTTGTGGGAATCGGCGACCGCTTTTGCAATGGCAAGCCCGAGGCCGAAATGACTGTCGTCGCTCCTTGCCGAATCCATGCGGTAAAACCGCTCGAAAATCTGCTTTCTCTGCTCCTTCGGAATCTCCTTTCCGTCGTTTACAACCGACAATTTTGCAAAGCCGTGCTCGGCTTTTAAGGAAAGTGCGACCTCTTTTCCGTTTTCGCTGTGGCGGATGGCGTTATCGATCAAAATCGAAACCAGCTGCTTAAGACGCGAGGCATCTCCGTTTACAAAAATCCCGTCGGCAATATCGGCTTTAAGCGCAAGACCGTGCTCGAACGCTACGCTTTCAAACGGCAGAAGCTCACCGCTTACCAGCCGGCTGAAATCAATCTGCTCGGCTATCGGAGTGACATTTTCCATTCTGGCAAGCTCAAGCAGCTGTTTTACAAGGCTGCCCATGCGCTCGTTTTCATACTGAATGTTTGAAAGCCATCTGTTTTCCCCGATTTCCCTTGAAAGAAGCTCCGCGTTTGTACTGACGACCGAAACCGGCGTTTTAAGCTCATGCCCGGCATCCGAAATAAACTGCTTCTGCTTCTTGAAGCTCTCCTCAAGAGGAGAAACAATCCGTCTCGCAAGAAACACCGACACGACAAATACCGCAATTACCGCAACGCCTCCGAAGATCAGCGTGTTGCGGAACACGGTCGCCATGCCTCCCTGCATAATTGCGTTATCGATAAACGCAACCAGTGTATATCCGTCCTTCTGTTCCTCAAGATAGGTAAGATTCTTTATTTTGCCTGTTTTGCTTTTTCCGTTTATAATCTCGATTGCATATGCCTCAAGCGTCTCATCCGAATACATCGTGCCGGAGGTGTTTTCTGTTTTAAGCACGGTCATGTCGTCTGCAACCGCAACAGAATAAAATGTCGAAACATCGAATTTATGCAGCTCCTCGGGCGGCTGATTATTCGGCGCATCCGGAACCTGCGGCTTATTTTTCGTTGGCTTTTGCTCTTCTCTGCCGTCCGATATGCCTGTCCCACTCGGGGCATCGAGCCTATACTGCCTTACATACTGCTCAAGCATCCGGCTGTTATCGGTATTCATCTGTGCATAGCTTGTTCCCAAAATCACGGTAAGCGTTCCGAACAGAAGCAAAACAATAGATGCCATTACGGCTACAATGATTTTTATTCTTGATCTTTTAAACATTGTCGCACCTGAGCTCATAACCAAGACCCCTTACCGCCTTGATCTCCGTTTTTGCGCCGACAAAGGCCAGCTTTTTTCTTGTAAACGACATATAGACCTCAACATTATTATATTCCGCATCACTTTCATAGCCCCATATCTTCACGGCAAGCTGCTCACGGGTCAGTATCCGGTTCTGATTTGCAATCAGATATTCCATGATTTTCCATTCCTTTTCGCTCAGCCTTACGCTCTGCCCGGTTTTGCTGCAGCAGAGCTCATAGGTCTTGCTGTCAAGAGAGATATCACCGAATTTCAGTGTGCCGTCCGACGTATCGATATTGCGCCGAAGCAGGGCGCGCAGTCTTGCAAGCAGCTCCTTTGTCATAAACGGCTTTGTAAGATAGTCGTCCGCGCCGCAGTCAAGCCCTGTCACCTTATCGTCAAGCTCCGCCTTTGCCGTCAGCATCAGAATCGGGGTGTGCACCCCGTCCTTCCGAAGATTTTTTGCAACCTCAAAACCGTTCATCTGCGGAAGCATGACATCGAGGATCATAACATCGTAAATACCGGTTTTTGCGGCATCAAGACCGGAAAGACCGTCATAAAAGCAATCCACATCATATTTTTCCTGACGCAGAAGCTCGCAAAGCGCCTGTGCCATCCTCCGCTCGTCCTCTACAAGTAAAAGCTTCATATTTTCTCCCCGTTTCTCATTCCGGCAGCCAAATCAGCGGCTGCCCGAAGTAATTGTACCATATATTAAAGCAAAAAGCATCGTTTTTTTGCGTTTTGCACCGAATTTTTCCGCAGATTATCTGCCTATACTGTATTCTGCCTTATATTTTATTTAAACATATTGAAAAAAGATTGAAAACGGCTGCAGACTTCGGGCTTTGTAAACAAAATCCCGATATATTTTTAAAAAAGCATAAAATATGCCCCTTTTGATAAACAGATGTGCTAAAATATCCTCGGGTTGCGATCTGTCCGTGCCGCGTGCGGATGCGATATTTCAGCAAAAAGGCTGTTTAAAATCAAAGGGGGCTTTTATAATGATCTTGGAAAAAAGCTGTGGAGCTGTGATTTATACCGAAAAGGAAGGAAAACGGCTTTATCTTATCGAGCTTATGCAGAAGGGGCACTTTTCTATCTGCAAGGGTCATGTGGAAAAGAACGAATCCGAGCATGAAACCGCTGCAAGAGAAATCCTTGAGGAAACCGGTCTTAAAGTCAGCTTTATTGACGGATTTCGGAAAACTGTCGAATATTCCCCCTATCACGGCTGTATGAAAACGGTGGTTTTCTTCCTCGCGCACTCCGAGTGTACCGATGTGACGGCTCAACAGGAAGAGGTAAAGGAGATAAGCTGGCTTCCCTTTAAGGATGCAAAAGAGTTTCTTACCTATAATACCGACAAAGAAATTTTAGAGCAGGCAGAAGATTTTTTAAACAGCTGAACTTTGATACACACAAAAAGCCGAAATATCAAGATATTAAAATATCAAACTATAAGGAGGCAAGCCTATGAAGCTGACAATGCTCGGAACAGGCAACGCGCTTGTGACCGAATGCTACAACACCTGTTTTGTTCTTTTTGATGAACACGCCGATTGCGCCGACAGCAAATATTTTCTTGTCGACGGCGGAGGCGGAAACGAGATTCTTCACAAGCTGAAGCAGGCGCAGATTGATTTGCAGGACATACACACGATTTTCGTAACGCACAAGCACATCGACCACCTGATAGGAATCATCTGGCTGATCCGTATGATCTGCCAGTCTATAAATAAGGGGAGCTATATAGGAAATGCGACAATATATGCCCACGATGAGGTGACCTCACTGCTTTACGAGATGGCAGACAAGCTTTTGCAGAAGAAGCAAACCGAGCTTATCGGCAAGCGGCTGTTCCTTGTCCCGGTGCAGAACGGGGAAGAAAAAACAATTCTTAACCGAACAGTTACCTTTTTCGATATTCACTCTGCAAAGGCAAAGCAGTTCGGCTTCTGCATGGAACTCGACAACGGTAAAAGACTGACCTGCTGCGGAGACGAGCCATACAATCCATGCGAGGAAAAATATGCAAAAAACAGCAGCTGGCTTCTTCACGAGGCGTTCTGCCTGCACTCTCAGGCGGATATCTTCTCTCCGTATGAAAAGCACCATTCGACGGTAAAGGACGCCTGCGAGCTTGCCCAAAAGCTTTCGGTCGAAAATCTGCTGCTTTATCATACCGAGGACAAGAATATTGCAAATCGCAAGGAGCTGTATACAAACGAAGGAAAAGCCTATTTTAAAGGAAACATTTTTGTCCCGGATGATCTTGAGACGATCTCTTTATAAATGCTTAAAACGCCGTGCGGCTTGACATAACGGTTTATTATAAACAAACAAAAAAGATGCACCCTCAAGCATGACAGGTGCATCCTTTTTTGTTTTTTTGGCTGAGGACATCGAGCTCTATTACATGCAAGGCGTTCGACCGCTTTTGTAAAGCTCCCGACAGTCTTGTCTGCGTCCATACGCTGCTTCATAATCAAATCCTCCATGCCGCAAGAGGTATAGCCGGATGTTATCATAAACTTCTTTGACTGTCATGAAAAAAGGCGCACCAAGAGTATCGCTTTGCAGGTCATTTGTTGCCTGCTCTTCCATTGATGCAGGTCTGCATTACCGAAATGATCCTGTCAACAGAATCGCTGCAGTCGTCCTTGAGCCACTCGTTGATAATCGCCATAAGTCCGCTTATGTAAAACGACATCATATATTTCATATTCTCTTTTGAGACACCGAAACGGGCAAGAATCGGCTCAAACACATGCCGGTTAAGCGCGCTGTATGCATCATCCATCCTAAGCGCCGATGCCTGCTCGACGGTCGTACGGAAAATGCGCTTGTGCTCCTTTATATAGTTAAGATACGGCGCAAGATACTCGGGGGTGATAAGATACAGCTCATCAAGCGGACAGTTGGGCAGCCTTTCAAGAAACGAGACGGTATCTACCGGCATGAACTCGACAAACTGATTTATGATATACTGTGCGCTCTCCTCCAAAAGATCGTTTATTGTTTCGTAATGAAGATAGAAGGTCGAGCGGTTGACCTTTGCCCTTTCGCAGATTTCCTTTACCGTTATATAGGCAAAATCCTTCTTTTCGAGCAGCTCCAAAAACGCCTTATCCATACGGACGGCGGTTGCAAAATACTTACTTTCGGAGCGATTCATCGGTATTTACCTCTCATTTCTTTTTCTTCATTGTTTTTGATTGCTTCTGTTATTTCTTTATCCGCTTTTGTTATTGCTTCGTTCGCTTCTTCTTTCAGCGCTCTTTTCATTTTTTTCGCACGGCACAGCATGTATACTGCAACAAAAATGACCCCGAGCCACACAAAGACTCCGGTTATTGCGTTCATCATCCGGCGAAAGCTGTCTTCCTCTCTTGAAAACTGTGCAATCATCGCCGTCTGCAGTCCGAGAACCGACATCATCGCGGCGACAAAGCTCAATGCCTTTGAGGCAGAGAGAATAAGGCTGCCCAGTCTGCGAAAGCGCACAAGATTCACTACCGACATTGCTATCGTGTAAAATGTGTAGATTGCCGAAAGATATATAACATATTCCGGGTAGGAATAGCCGGAATCGGTAAGTACCGTCAGAGTTATCATGACTCCCATCGGGAGATTCAAAACAAACAGGAGGCACGCCGTAAGAAAATAGCAGGAAAGCTCCCTTTCGGGAGTACGGCGGCGATAGCCGATCGCAAGCATAAGGCGAAGAATGCCAAGTACAAAATAGTAAAGCGCCATCGAGACAAACCATACCGACAAATATCGGATTCCGACAAACGTGCGGAACGCGGCATAAAAGAAATCGACCAAAATCCCCTGATAAATGCTGACTCTTCCGCGGAATGCAATATCGGTAAGATATCTGTCACAGAGCCTTGTGCTTCGAAGCCTTCCGACAATGCTTTTCTTAAGCCTTCCGGCAGCCCCCGGCAGCGGCAGAACCAGAATTGCAAGACAGTACGCCGCAAGACAGTAGATTACATATGCCGGCGCACTGTCTTCAAGATTCTTTATGAAGATAAGGGCAAGTGAAGGGAAAACGATCAAAGGTGCTAAGACAAGCACCCATTTCGGTGGGTAAAAAATTTTTTTAAAAACCGTCTGCACCTTTTTCATG
>CAKSER010000006.1 GCA_934447715.1 uncultured Eubacteriales bacterium
TACTCCTCTACACCGTAAACACCGCCGCGAGCCTGATAGAAGCTGTCGCAGATCGGGAGGAAGCAGGAGTATGTAAGCATTGTCATGAAGTAGGATGTCGGCTGCTCAAGAGTAATCTCGAGAGTGTAGTCGTCTGTTGCAACGAACTTAACGTCATCCCAGCTGCCGTTGTTCTTGTAGTAGTCTGTAGCGCCGACGATAATGCCGTCTACGAGGTACTCAAGTCCTGCCTTGCAGTCGAGCATGTGACGGAAGCCTGCTACGAAGTCTTTTGCTGTAACATCAGCATACTTTGTACCCTCAGAGGTGTACCAAGCAACGCCCTTACGGATCTTGAAGGTGTAAACCTTTCCGTCCTCGGAAACTGTCCAGCTCTCTGCAAGAGCAGGTGTAAGCTCGCCGAGTCCGTTGTACTCTACAAGACCGTCAACTGTGTTGACTGCAATCTCTGTATCGGACTGAGAGGATGTGTTGCCCCAGTCAAGTGTAACAGGAGCTGTCTGGAAGGTTGTTGTATAGGAAGTCTGGATCTTGTGACCCTTAGAGATAAGGTAAGCGGCAGGATCATATGTTCCCTCACCGTGTCTTGCCTTTGTCCACATATCAAGAAGCTCTGTTCTCTCGTCCGGAGTAAGGAACTCATCCGAGATAACGAGTCCCTTAAGACGGTCGTCGTCGTTACCCCACTGAACGTAAGGAACTGTTCTCGGCGCAAGACGGGAAATAGTGTAAGCACCGTTCTGTGTAGTGTTCGGGATCATAACTGCGCTTGCGAGAAGTGCAGCCTCTGCCTTTGCGTAAAGAACGAAACGCTCATTAGGATCGCTCTTTGCGTCTGCAGCATCAAGAAGCTCGGTATAATTGCCGAGTACGCTCTCGTAGATCTTTTCATCATCTCCGCGAGTGTAGGTGCCGTCGGTCCCAGGCTTATCATTGTCCTTAGTATCCGAACCGTCTGTTGTCTTGCTGCTGTCTTCGGGCTTGTTGTTTTTATCTGTGCAGGCAACTACGCCGAGCATCATGCACGCAACAAGCAGCAGGCAAAGAAATTTTGCAAACTGTTTCATTTTGAAATTTTCCTCCTATATAAAATAATAAAAATATATGACAATTATTTTTATGCATGCTTTTTTTGCACTGCAAAAAATAACAGCCTACAAACTTAATTCTCGGAGCTTTCCGAATGCATCGCATGACTGCTTGCCGCACCCGGTTTCGTCCGTTTTTGCGCCTCCGGTCCTCCCGGCACCCTCGGCATCGCTGTTTTACACCAGCATTTGTCAAATCAGGAAAAGAGTGTCAATATTCTTAAAATAATCTACCCTACTCCCATTCTTTTTATTTATTATGCACTGAAAGAACCCAATTGTCAAATGTTTTTTATAAAAATGTTGAACCGACGTCACAATTTCGTCATAATTAACAGTTTTTCGAACTTCAAACGCCGGATTTTTCAACCGTTTGCCGAATACAGCGGTGCTTTTTCAACATTCATGAAGAAAGCAGCGGTACCGTTTAGCGTTAATTCCTGCATAAAAATGAATAATACTACAGTTTTGCCGTCATTTTCTCAATATGCTTTTTGAAATTCATACCGTTTTGAACTGCATTTCCGCCTATTAACTGGGAGTTTTTATAAGGCGGATGCAGCTTTTCGAAAGAAGGAATTCATTTGTTCTGCAACGTCTGCATCAAAATCAGACTCAGACGTTGAATCTGAACAGGACGACATCTCCGTCCTTCATGATATAATCCTTGCCCTCGCTGCGGATAAGACCCTTCTCCTTGCAGGCGTTCATCGAACCCTCTCTTATAAGATCGTCATACGCAACAACCTCTGCGCGTATAAATCCTCTTTCGAAGTCGGTGTGTATCTTTCCTGCCGCCTGCGGAGCCTTCATTCCGTCGGTGATTGTCCATGCGCGGACCTCCTTCGGACCCGCGGTAAGGAAGCTGATAAGTCCCAAAAGCTTATAGCCTGCCTTTATCAGTCTGTCAAGACCGGATTCCTCAAGACCGATGTCCTCAAGGAACAGCTTTTTGTCCTCCGGATCAAGCTCGGCAATCTCCGCCTCTATCTTTGCGCAGACAGGAAGAATCTCCGAGCCCTCCGCGTCCGCAAACTCCTTGAGCTTTTTATAGCCCTCGTTCTGCTCGTACTCTCCGCCGACCTCGTCCTCCGAGACATTTGCGGCATAGATTACCGGCTTATACGAAAGCAGCGGCATATCCTCCATTATCGCCTTTTCTTCGTCGGTCATCTCGACTGTGCGTGCCGATTTTCCGTCCTCGAGCGTTTTTAAAAGTCTGTTTAAAAACTCAAGCTCAGAGGCGAGTGTCTTGTCTCCCTTAAGGAGCTTTGAAACGCGGTCGATTCTTCTTTCGACGATCTCGATATCCGAAATAATCAGCTCCATGTTGATTACATCTACATCGCCTAAAGGATCGACCTTGCCGGAAACATGAATGATGTTCGGGTCCTCAAAGCATCTTACGACATGGACGATCGCATCGGTTTCTCTTATGTGTGAAAGGAACTTGTTTCCGAGCCCCTCACCGTGAGAGGCTCCCTTGACCAGACCGGCTATATCGACAAATTCTATTATTGCAGGAGTAAACTTCTCCGGATTATACATCTTTGCAAGCTCGTCAAGCCGCTTATCCGGAACGCTGACAACTCCGACATTAGGCTCTATCGTGCAGAACGGATAGTTTGCCATTTCCGCTCCTGCATTTGTAATGGCATTGAAAAGTGTACTTTTGCCCACGTTAGGCAGGCCGACTATTCCCAGCTTCATATATCTTTCCTTTAAAATAAATTACAAGAATTAATTTTTTGCAGCCCATGTGCGATAGGCTGCGCTTCGGTTATTGCCAAATTGCATACCGCATTTACCGGTTCAAAAGCTTTCGCCTGATTATATCCGAGTTTGATGCTCTGCATCAGACTTATAGAATGCAGCAGACTGCATTTAGGTCTTATGTAAATTAAATACCGTATTTATTATACTTCTTTTTCCGTTTTTTTACAAGTGCTTTCCGGCCATTTCTTATCATTTGTGAAAAATGCGAAAAATCCCGTAAACGCAGCTTAAAAAATCAGATAAGCGGCGCGTATTTGTCAATAAGCTCGTTTACATAGGTAAAATCGACCTTTTCAAGCGGAATCGGAGCCGTATCATGGTTCCACGCCGCCTCAAAGTCGCCGAGCTCCTTATAAAACTCGCTTGCATGCCAGATGATCCTGTTTTCGAACACCGGCAGAGCGTCCTCGTCATACTCGATACCCGATACAAGCTTTTCTCTTATCATGCAGAAGAACTTTCTGTATCTTATAGCATAGTAGCTGCGAATAAGACCTGCCCATTCCTTCCATGCGTAGTCGAAAAGGAGGCTGTTTTCCTCGTTGCCCCAGATCGTAACCTGCATTCTGGCATTGTATTCGTAAAGATCCTTTTCCGCATCGGTCGTTCCGTGCGCTCTCGCGTCGGAAATCCACTTCTGAAGCGTCCACTCCGGACGAAGAGAAAGCATTCTGTCAATCTCGTCCATCAGGGTAAGGTAATCCTTTGAAAGCTTATCAAAGACAGAAAGATCCTTTGCCGCATATGCGTCGGTCACCTTGCGGTATAGCTTTTGTGCATAGTTTGAAAGGAGCTGCCTTAAAAGATCCATAAGATCGTATCTGTAGCCCTCTGTGCCGCAGTCAACCTTTTTAAGCAGTTTTATTGCATCAAGGAGAACCGAGTTGTCGTAATGCACACCGAAGCTGTCCTGCGGTCCTGTTCCGCGGAGCTTTAAGCACGGACGGGTACAGAGCACCGTTCCTCTTTCGACAAAGTCGGTATCAGGTGTATAGACATTATCGAGAAGCAGCTTCCACGCCTTGTAGGCATTCTCGTCGAAAAATCCGTATCTGCGCTCTATATAGCCCTTTATCCACTCGTAAAGGTCAACCGAATCGTCTCTTGTAAGCATCTCCAATGCAAGGTCGTAGAAAACCGGATTCTGTCCGATTCCCTCCATAAACAGACCTGCTCCGACCGCATTCGGCGCCGACTGCTTTGCCTTGTTTACGCGGTTCGATGCCATAAGGCGCATATCCCCGTGCAGGCTGCTCATTCTTGCACCGAAGTTATGAAGCACTCCGCAGATATAGTCATATCCCCAAAAGCCGTCGTGGCGCGTCGGGAATACCGCATCGAGATCGAGAATCAAAAGTCTGTTTTTCGGAACCGCGGTTGCAATTCCCTTTCTGATCGACCACGCCTGCATGACCCATGTATAATTACTGTCATATGCCTCGTACAGTGCGGATATCGTTTTGCCTACCGTATTGAGATATTCTTCTCCGTCGACCGGAGGCGTGCCCTCGTGGAACGGATCGCAGGCATAAAAGCCGTATGTACCGAAAATCTTCTTCTGGTTTGCCATAAATGCCATTCCGACCTTCTTGAAAAGCGGATCGAGCGGATCTATTTCTGTCGTATGGCCGATATTGTTCCAGGTCTTTTTGACAAGGAATTTCCCCTCGGGATATTTTTCCTTCATCAGGTTAGGCACAAAGCCGGAATAGCCCTGCTGGATCGGCTTCATTCCAAAAGAAAGCTCTCTTTCGATGATCCTTTTCCCGAGCCTTTCGTGCTCTTTAATCCAGCTCATCGGAAGCGGACCGCCGTGGCCTTCAAGGTTTGTCATCCACTGCCACGCAAGAAATCCCGGACCTGCAAGAAACTCTCTTGCCTCGGCATCCGAAAAGC
The DNA here is from genome assembly GCA_934447715.1 of uncultured Eubacteriales bacterium. Taxonomy (GTDB): domain Bacteria; phylum Bacillota; class Clostridia; order Oscillospirales; family CAG-272; genus HGM12657. The sequence continues at coordinate 4,761 of CAKSER010000006.1, forward strand.
CGAGATCGAGCAGAGTGTGATACCAAACCGACTCGGTTCCGGTAATTGCAAGCGGCATGTTGATGCCGTTTAGTGCCATCATGTCGATCTCATATTCCCATCTGTCCCAGTCCCACCACGCGGCGCTGTAGGAATGGGTGCAGTAGTTCATATATACACGGTATTTCTGCCTGATAACCCTGCGATAGCTCTCGGGCATAGGAAGAATGCCGTCTATTTTCAAAATGCGTCTTCCGCACCATGAAATATTGAATTTGAGCGTATATTTTACATACCAGCCGAACGCCGCCGCCATCGAACCGCAGCTGTTTCCTCTTAAAACAACCTTGCCGTCCTTTCTATCAAGCTCAAAGACATCGCATCCGTCCTCCGAATCTATTTTCTCGAAAAGAAAGTCACCGCTTCTTCCCGGAAGTATTCTTTCTATCAGTTCCTTTACAGCATTCATTTAAAGTTCTCCCAGCGGAATATTATCCGAATTACATCTATTATTAATTATTAATAGGTTTTCGGGATATGATATCATAAAAACAGCCGGATTGCAACTGTTTTGCCTATTATTTTATCAAAGCATTCGAAAATATAAATCTTTAAAATCAAGACAAATCAAAAGCGAGAACGAAAGCCGTCCTCGCCTTGTGCTTTTATTTTTTTGTTACTGCTGCGGCTGCTTTTTGTTTAAATTCTGTTTTCGCCAGCAGGTCGGCGAAACGCCGTATTTCTTCTTGAAAAGCTTCGAAAATGCCGCACTGTCGTCGTAGCCTACAAGATTTGCCACATTTAAAACCGGGATTTCCGAGGTCGAAAGCAGCTCAAGCGCCTTGCGGAGCTTGAAGTTTGTTATATATTCCTTAGGCCCCAGTCCGGTTTCCTTTTTAAACAGCCTGTAAAGATGCGACGGGTCTATTCTTGTAAGGCGCAGAAGGTCGCCAACATCGATTTTCTGCATGTAATTTTTTATAATAAAGCTCTTGCAGAGATCGATATACGATGCGGAATTCACCTCATGCACGCTCTGCTTGTCACAGGATGCGCTCATAATCCCGAACAGCTTTAAAAGCTCGCCGATAATCAAAAAGAAATTGTCATTTTCGTTTGCACGCAAAACAAACTCGTCAAACTGCAGATTTACCGCTTCCGGATCGGTTGTTGTATACACAGGCTCGTCTCTTGTAACGCCGAGGCTGTCAAGAAGCTGCGACGAGGCGCCTCCGGTTAAGCAGAACCATTCATACTCCCACGGATCGTTAAGGTCTGCCTGATAGGTGCACATTTCCTGATCGAATATGACAAACGCCTGTCCGCCATGCACCTGATACACCCTTCCGTCTCTTTTAAGAACTCCCTTTCCGCTTATTACATAGTGCAAAAGAAACCCCTCCGGGAGCACATGTGTATAGGTATATCCGGCAGGACACGCCATCTTTCCTGCCCATTGAAGATTCAGATCGTAAAGTGTACGGAACACATAGCTTACGCCCATTTTCAAAATTCCTTTCCAATATGCAAAAAGAAAATATCCGACAGTGCAAAGTATACACTATCTTTTTTTCAATAGCAAGATTTTTGCACAAAATATACAGCATTTTTACAACAAAAAGCATGATATACACATTTAAGTTACGAAAAACAAGGTGTAGAATTATCTTGACCGGCAAGGAAGAAAGCCGGATTCGACAATAAAATCAAGCTTGTACTTTTTTGTATTTCAGGAGGAAACAGATATGGTATTACAAAGACCGCCTATGGGGTGGAACAGCTGGAACACATTCGGAAAGAACATAAACGAAAAGCTCATTATGGACACCGCAGACAAAATGGTCGAAGAGGGACTTCTCGAATGCGGATACGACTATCTTGTAATTGACGACTGCTGGTCTGTCATGGAAAGAGATGCAGACGGAAGACTTCAGGCGGATCCCAACCTTTTTCCGCACGGAATGAAGTATCTTGCCGACTACGTTCACTCAAAGGGGCTCAAGTTCGGAATGTATTCCTGCGTCGGACACATTACCTGTGCCGGCTATCCGGGAAGCTATCACCACGAATTCATCGACGCAAAGACCTTTGCGGAATGGGGCGTTGACTACCTCAAGTACGATTACTGCTTCAAGCCGCAAGAGGAGGGCGCAGTCCTTTACCGCAGAATGGGAATCGCACTTGCAAGCTGCGGCAGAGACATTGTTTTCAGCGCCTGCAACTGGGGTGCCGACAACTCAAGAGAGTGGATAAAGACAACCGGCGCTCACCTGTTCCGCTCAACCGGAGACATTCTTGACACCTTCGGCTCGATTCGCGGACTCATTACACTTCAGGACGGCTTTATTCCGTATAACGGCCACGGCTGCTTCAATGACATGGATATGCTCGTTGTCGGAATCAGCGGCTCCGGTCAGATCTATTATCCGGAGGAGTCCGAGGTAACCACAACCGAGGAATACAGAACTCATTTTTCCGCATGGGCAATTTTAAGCTCTCCGCTCATGATCGGCTGCGACATCAGAAGCATGTCGGATGAAACCAAGGCTATTTTAATGAACAAAGACGTTATTGAAATCAACCAGGATCCTGCAGCAAGACAGCCCTTCCTTTCAAAATCCTCCGGTCCGCACGCAAGGACATATCTAAGACTTCTCGAAAACGGCGACATTGCCGTCGGAATGTTCAACCTCAGCGACGAGGAGGCAGAGCTCAGCTTTGATCTCGACGATATCGGATTTACAGATTTCTACAACATCGATGTTCACATGAAGGATCTCTGGTCAAAGGAAGAAACCGACCTTGACGGAAGAGAATACAAGGCTGTAATCGCTGCGCACGGCTGCAAGCTGTTCCGCGTTTCTCTTAAAAACAGGCTTTGATTTTCAGGGCTTTAAAGAAAGTCAAGGAATTATAGGGTGAAGGAATATCACTGTAAATGCTGCGGCTCGCTTCTTAATATGGACGACATCGGAGCATACAAAAAATTTCATGACAGGAACGCAAGCGAATTTCTCTGTGTAAAATGCTTTGCGGCAGAGCTTAAAACCACCGAAGACTTTTTAAGAGAGCGGATTGCGTTTTTAAAGCGGAACGGATGCCTGCTTTTTTCCGAGATAACACTGAATGAAAAAGCGGAAGACGGCAAACCGGACATCAAATAAAATCGTTAAGCAGAACCGTCTTGAAATTAAGAAATCAAAAAGCCTCCGGCTTTTCGGGTCGGCATTTATGCCTGCTTCCCGAAAAGCCGGGGGCTTTCGTCTGCTCTTTTTTTATGCTGTTTTCGACTTTGAGGGGTATCCGACGGCAACTTTCAGCGATTAATTTGATTCGGAAACGGCAGCGGCGTCATATGAAATGCTCAGCCTTGATTCTGCACCGACAGTACCTGCTGCGCAATACAGCACAAGCGCAACCGTGACAGATTCGTTGGCTTCAAGAGTGTTTGAAAAAACATATCCCGAATCAAGCGGTTGTGATTCGATAATACTTCTGACTGCGGAGCCTAAGGATTCGCACGCAGCCTGAACGGGAGCGATGTATCCAAACTCTGCGCTTCCTGCCGTACCATCGAGCATTGTAAGCTTAAGCTTATAGCTTATGGGTTCTGCCTCGTGGTTTTCGATCTTGAAATACACGATTTTTCCGCTGTTAGACGGTATTTCGCTTATATCCTTTAAAGGCTCGTCATCTGTTTTCGGAACGATCCATTCTGTATAGTCAAAGGAATATTTGAATTCTGTCTTAAGCTCCTTTTTTTCCGGACGCTCCGGTTGTTCGGATTGTGTCGGCAACTCGGTTGTTTCACTGGGCTTCTTTGAGGAAGAGCAGGCTGCCGAGCAAAGTACCATGATAAAGCACAGCGCTACTGCTGCCGATCTTACAAAAATACCTTTTGTAGTTTTCACGGATTTTATCTCCTTATACATCTTACTGCATCGGTTGATTTTGCAACCGTATTTTTGTACATTATATATTCACTTTTCTTTTTTGTCAATATAATAACATCAAAACAGCGCGGCCCGGCTGCAAACGGTATTGGTTCTGCCGCTTTACGGTCTCTATGCTTCCCGGCGCCCGTCAAAGCGGTTTTGCCGATCAGGCTGAGACCAACCGTAATTTTCAAACTGAGGCTATGCAAGCCGTATGATAACAACCCGGTCGTTTCCGCCGTAGTCCTTGAAAATTTTCACATCGAAATCGGAGGGAATCAGCTCTGTAACCTCGTCCGCCTGATCATATCCGATCTCTAAAATCAGATATCCGCCGGGCTTTATATTCTTCGTATAAGCCTTGATTATCCGGCGGTAGAAAACAAGACCGTCAATTCCGCCGTCAAGGGCGATCCTCGGCTCGGCTTGAACCTCTCTGTCAAGTGTCGAAATCACATCGCTGCGTATGTACGGAGGATTTGACACGATCACATCAAATTTTTCCTCTCCGAGCGGATTTGCACCGAGAATGTCCGCAACCGAAAATCCGACTCGGTCGGACACCCCGTTAAGAACGGCATTTTCTCTTGCCAAAGCAATCGCACCCTCCGAAATATCCACACCGACACCGGACGCATCCTTTCTGTGAGCAAGAGCGGATATCGCAATACATCCGCTTCCGGTGCACAGATCCGCAAACCTTCCGCCCTCCGGCAGAAATCTTATCAGATTATCTACAAGATGCTCGGTATCCGGCTGCGGAATCAGGCATTCGGGCGACACCTTATATACCTGGTCGTAAAAAAACCATTTTCCGATAACATATGCAAGCGGCTCGCCCGATTCAACCCTCGCCTTTGCCGAAACGAACTCGTTTTCATCGGGAAACGCCTCTTTTAAAAGTGTCTCATCACGCCTCTGCAGATCCATCTTTTCCCTCGCTCTGTACGCTGTCTGTCTGATCACCTATGCTGTCTGACGGATTTTCAGCATTCTTTTCTGCACTGCCCGAATTATCTGCGTTTTCGGCAGCTATGCCCTCTGCTGTACCTTCGGCATTTTCGCCGTCCTCGCTCTTTTTCGGATTTTCGTACTTATAATCCGGGAAAACCTCCGGCAGAGCGGTTTTTAAAGCAACTATCGCGCACTCGATCTGACCTGCATCCGGCTCCTTTGTCGTGATTCTCTGCATCCAGAGTCCGGGCTGGCTTACGATTCTCGTAAAGGCATTGTCGTGCTTGCCTGCATACATAATAAATTCATATCCGAGTCCGACGCTGACGGGAAGCAGCAGAATAAGCTTGATAACCGTGCGGAGCAGTCTCGAAACCGAACCGGGAATAAAGGCGGAAACAACAATGCTCAAAAACAGCATTACGACAATAAAGCTTGTTCCGCATCTCGGGTGGAATCTCTTGTACTTCTTTACGTTTTCAACCGTCAGCTCCTCGCCGTTTTCATAGCAGAAGATCGACTTGTGCTCCGCGCCGTGATACTCAAAGGTCCTTCTTATATCCTTCATCTTTGACACAAGCACAAGGTAAAGAATGAAGATCGCATACTTGAGCACACCCTCGGTAACGCTCTTGAACAGTCCGCTTGCGGGAATACCGAGCAGCTTTGCAAGAAGATCGGCAAGAAATACCGGCGCATAGACAAAAAGCAGAACTCCGAGTGCAATTCCGAGCACCGTACCGATTGTCATTATGATATTTACAAGCTTTTTGCCGAATACCCTGTTAATCCATTTATCAAATTTCGACTCCTGCTCCTCGGTGTCAAGACCGTATGCCTCAGCCGAAATCGAAAGAGTCTTCATGCTCAGCTTCATAGTCTCGATCATATTCACGATTCCTCTGACGATCGGAATGTTGAGTATTTTATATTTTTTGCGTATAGAGATAAAATCGTCCTCTGTTACCTGTATATCTCCGTTTTCAAGTCTGACCGCAACGGCATAATGCTCCTTGCTCTTCATCATGATTCCCTCGAGAAGCGCCTGTCCGCCGACCGTGCCGATTCTCTCCTTAATCACGCAGCCTTCGCCCTGCGAAGCCTTCTTTTTGCTGTCTTTTTTCATATTATCAAAGGAAATTCCTTTCATATAATTCTTTTATTTTATGTTATTAGGTTATTTTATCAGATTGACGGAAATATTTATACATTAATTTGTAAATTTTAAAAAATCCGCCGATGCACACTCCGTATCGGTGCTTTTCCTTGACATACATGCCCTAAAATGGTAAAATACCGATAAAATATTCCAAGCGTTGACCGTCTAATTTTACTGCTAACAAATATAATCGGAGGATTAAAAATGCTTGAAACAAGGAATCTGACAAAGATCTACAAGCCTAAAAAGGGCGTACCGGTAAAGGCTGTAGACAATGTCTCGCTTAAGCTCCCCGACAAAGGAATGGTCTTTCTTTTGGGAAAATCCGGAAGCGGAAAATCGACCCTGCTCAATCTTCTCGGCGGTCTTGATCAGTGTACCGACGGAGAGATCATTATAAAGGGCGTTTCGTCAAAAAGCTTCAAACAGAGCCATTTTGATTCATACCGCAATACATATGTCGGCTTCATTTTTCAGGAATACAACATTCTCGACGAATTTACGGTTGCGGCAAACATCGGCCTTGCCCTTGAGCTTCAGGAAAAAAAGGCGGACAGCGAAACGGTAGAAAAAATTCTTCACGAGGTTGATCTCGACGGCTACGGTCAGAGAAAGCCGAATGAGCTTTCCGGCGGACAGAAGCAAAGGGTAGCAATCGCGCGTGCGCTTGTCAAGCAGCCGGAAATAATCATGGCGGATGAGCCGACAGGGGCTCTCGATTCGAACACCGGAAAGCAGGTTTTCGATACGTTAAAAAAGCTGTCCTACGACAAGCTTGTCCTTGTCGTATCTCACGACAGAGAGTTTGCCGAGGGCTATGCCGACAGAATAATCGAAATGGCGGACGGAAAAATCATAAGCGACCTTGAGCTTGACAACTCCGAAGTGCAAATTAAGCCCGAAGAGAAAAGCGGCAAAATCGAGTTCACCGACGAGGGCACGGTCGAAATTTCCGGAAAAAGCGTTCTTACAGAGGACGATATAAGGGCGATAAACGAATATCTTGCAGCCATGAAGGACGGAAAGCTTACAATCCGTCAGGGAAAAGGAAAAAAGGCAGGAAACAAGCGCTTTAAGGAAACCGATCAGACAGGCATAGTTTCAAATACCGGCAGCGCCTTCAAGCTGATTAAATCCAGACTGCCGCTTAAAAACGCCTTCAGGATCGGCGCGTCCGGACTTAAGTACAAAAAATTCCGTCTTGTTGTAACCATCTTCCTTTCGGTCGTTGCCTTCGGTCTGTTCGGACTTGCCGACACCTTCGGGGCATATGACCATATAAACACCTGCACAAACTCGATTATCGACAGCAAGCAGTCGTATGCAACGCTGGTAAAAAGCTATAATGATATACCGGACGGCGCTCTCGGTCTGTTTGACGGCATGTATATCGGTACGGAATGCCGCATAAGCGATAACGATATAAAGCAGATAAAGGAAGAGACCGGAAAGCTTTTTAAGGGGGTGTTCGTGCCCTACGGCTCGGATACAGACAAAAGACTCGAAGGATATGACCAAGGAAAGATGTCTGACAGCATAAAAGGGGATTATTCGGTTTACTCCACGACCTTTGCAGGCTTTGCGGAGATAGACAAGACCGATCTTGACGCCTTCGGATATTCTCTTGAGGGAAGGCTTCCGGAAAATGATCATGAGATTGCACTAAGCAAGCATCTTGCAAAGACCTATGCGGATTTCGGATACAAGAAGGATCCGGCATCAGTCGAAGCAGATTTCGAAAAGCTGTCATCCGAAAGCGAGCTTATCGGAAAGACACTTTATGTCTACGGTGAAAGCTATACCGTAACCGGAATTGTCGACACGAAATTTGACTTTGACAGATATTCGGTACTGCAGGAGGAAAACAAAACCAGCGCCGACATGATTTTAAAATATGCTCTTTACAACGAATTTTCCTCCGAATCGAAAAACAGCCTTACAAACGTCGTGTTTACCTGCGAGGGATTCATACAGCGCTACGCAAAGGTTCATCCTGTGACAAGAACAGTCGACAGCTGCATCGGATATCTTAATCTGCAGCTGGATCAGGATATGGATTACAACGGATATGTCGATTACTACTCTGTGCTTACCCTTTCGGAGGCAAAGGAGCAAGGCTTAGAAATAATCTGGCTTAACGGCAAGGAGAAAACAGAGCTTAGCGACAATGAATTCATCGCCTCAAGCGAGGGCTTTGGGATCTTCCGTTCGAATTATGATCGTGTTGCGCTTGATTCCGAAGAGGATATAAAGAATTTCCTTAAGAAAAATTTCTCATTTTCCTGCTTCGGCAAAACATTGGAAAAAGAGATCGACAGCAGCATGAAGCTTGTCGGAATAATCGTCAGCCCCAAAGACGATGGCAATGACGAAAACGGCGTTATACCGGTAGATTTCAGCTCGCAGTGCGCCGTTTTCAGCGACAGTCTTATAAACGGGCTTGCAATGCCTGACGACTGGATCTATCAAAGAGCGGTCGCCCCGATGCCGACCGACAGAAACGAGATAAAATCGCTTGTCACATGGAGCTTCAAGAACGATACAAAGCTTGATTTCGATCTTGAAAGCCCGGTGCTGTACGAGCTGAACGCTCTTAATTCATTCTTCAAGGCGGCATCAAAGGGATTTTTGGCTGCAGGAATATTCTTTGCAATCTTTGCTTCGATAATGTTTGCAAACTTCATCGCAACAAGCATCAGCTATAAAAAGCAGGAAATCGGAATTCTGCGCGCAATAGGCTCGCGTTCAAGAGACGTGTTCTTAATATTCTTCTCGGAAAGCTTTATCATTGCAATGATAAACTTTGTTTTAGCCGCCGTGGGAGCCGGACTTCTTACACTCGCGATAAACGGTGTCGTAAGAAACGAAATGGGGCTTTTGCTGACCGTTTTGAACTTCGGCATAAGGCAGATTGCTCTGATCTTCGGCGTCAGCCTTCTCGTTTCCTTCCTTGCATCATTCCTTCCGACTATGAAAATAGCCTCAAAGAAGCCGGTTGATGCAATACGGAACAGATAAAGCTTTTAAACAGCTGATCAGTTTCAAGACTTAAAACATAAAACCCCGTCCCGGACCTTTATCGGTTCTCGGACGGGGTTTGCTTTTTGCCTGTTTTATTTATTTGCGCCCGGTTTACTGGATTGCGCGCGAGTTAATTTTTACCGTTTCGCTTATCCTTTTTGCGGCGGCGGAATTTTCCGGTGCTTTAAGATACGGATCGTTTCTTACAACCTCCTCCGCCTTTTCGAACACCTTTTTTACCCGTGTCATGTCGGCATCAAGAGAGGTCATATTTAGGCGGAAGCCGCCGTGCTGGCGTGCCTGTCCCCTTTCGCTCGGAAGGAAATCGCCGGGACCTCTCATTTCAAGGTCATATTCGGCAATTTTATATCCGCTGTAGGTCGTCCTCATAATTTCAAGCCGCTTGGAAGCAGAGCTTTCCGCGTCCTTTTCCGCCCCGGAAACAAGAACGCAGTATGCCTTTCTTTTTCCTCTTCCGACCCTGCCTCTGAGCTGGTGCAGCTGGGAAAGACCGAACCGTTCCGCGTTTTCGACTATCATCAGCGATGCGTTCGGAACGTTTACACCGACCTCGATTACGGTTGTGGAAACAAGAATATCGACATCGCCTGCCGCAAAGGCACTCATCACCCGGTTTTTCTCCTGCGGCTTCATCCTGCCGTGCATAAGCTCGACGCGAAGCTCCGGGAAAACGGTCTCTGCAAGGTATTTTGAATATTCAACCGCGGTTTTCATTTTTTTCTGATCCTTACCCTGCCTGTTTTCCGGTCTTCCGAGCGGATCGATAAGCTCCGCTCCGTCCGAAATCTCCTCGTCCTCCTGCTCCTCTACCGCAGGGCATACAATATACACCTGTCCGCCCTCCGAAACGTTCTTTCTAATAAAGGCATTGAGGCGCTCCCTGTAGCTTTCCCCAACGACAAATGTCTCGACCCTCTGTCTTCCGGGCGGCATTTCGTCTATTACCGAAATATCAAGATCCCCGTAAAGGATCAAGGCAAGCGTTCTCGGAATCGGGGTTGCGCTCATTACAAGAACATGCGGAGAAAGCTCATTTAAGCCAAGTGAATCACCGAGCCTTGCCCTCTGCATAACGCCGAATCTGTGCTGCTCGTCGGTCACGACAAGTCCGGCATTTTTAAACTCCACTCCGGAGCTGATCAGAGCGTGCGTACCGAACACAACATCGATTTTCCCCTCCGAAAGCTCCTTCTTAAGCACCCTTTTCTCGGATTCCTTTGCAGAACCTGTAAGAAGGGCGCACCTAAATCCGAGCTTTCCGAGCATCGGCGAAAGATCGTCAAAATGCTGCCTTGCAAGAATTTCGGTAGGTGCCATCATCGCCGCCTGATACCCGTTTTTAAGCGAAATATATATAGCCGCAGCCGCGACGACCGTCTTTCCGCTTCCGACATCTCCGCAGACAAGCCTTGCCATCGGAGCTATCGTTTTGATCGATACACCTGACGCAAAGGACAAATCCGACGGCTTTTTTAAGCACATATCGGAATATATTTCGTTGATCGCCTTCTTCTGCGCGCCGGTAAGCTCATACGGCAGAAGCGATATAAACGGCGTCATGTCGGTCTTTTTAAGCAGCGGCGCTCTGCCTCTTTCTCTTTCCCCCTTGGAAACCGAAAGCCCGAGTGCAAAAAGATACAGCTCCTCGTAGGAAAAATAGCTTCTTCCGCACGAAATATCCTCGTAGCTTTGCGGATGATGAAGCATTATAAGGCTGCTTACAATATCCGAAAGCTGCCATTCCTCCTTTATCCTTTGCGGAATGTACTCGACAGCTCCGTATTTTTTAAGCTCCTCGAGCGCATATTTTACCGTGTCTCTTACAAGCTTCTGCGTAAGTCCGGCTCCTGACGGATAGACCGGAACGAAGCTGTCAAGCGGCTTTTCTCCTGTCACACGCTCGAATTTCGGAGAGGTAAGAAGCCTTCTCCCTTTGCCGACCTTGATTTTCCCCCAGAACCTGAACTCGTCGCCCACATGAAAGGCATCGCGGAGGTAGATCTGATTGAAAAAGGTCACGGTGCATTTTCCGCTTTCGTCGAATGCGGAGAACTTAAGTAGCCTGCCGCTTCCGTTTTTCCCTTTGAAAAAGGACACGGTCGGCGCAGTCGATACGGTCAGTATAAGCGAAACGGTTTCCTGATCCGCACACTGCGCAAGCAGACGGACATTGCCCCGGTGCTCATACGCGCGCGGAAAATGTCTTATAAGATCCTCCGCACAAAAAATGCCGATATCTTTAAAGGCTCTTGCACGCTTGATTCCCACTCCGGGGAATTCCTCAATCGGCATAGCCGCAAATTCCTCTTTTGTCATAAAAGCCCCCCTCCTTTCCTCTTACTTCCGGGTTTAAAAATTTATCTGTATTTTCTTTTATAATACAACATCAAAGACAATAAATCAATCGAAATTTGTCCCTTGGCGCTTTTCAGACAAAAAAACGTCAAAAAACACCGGCACCTCTTAAAGATGCCGGTATGCAGCTTGGTTTTAACTTTTCTTTTAACTCTTCTTTGTCAAGAGCCTTATTCGTGATTGCAGAATCCGTCGTCGTTCGGGCATTCGGAATCGTCCGAATCCATATATTCGCGCAATCCGATCCTGCGTGAATTCCTCTGTGCTTCCACCATGTCGGAAAGCATTTCCTTTATCTTTCTCGAGTTCTTGATCCGCTTGATATCGAACTCCGGAGAGGTTTTGTCCGCAGAGCAGCAGTGAATCGTTCCGAGTCCGAAGATTCTCTGACCGATCGGACGGTTGAGCGTCATGTCCATAATCCTGTAAAGACGCACCTCCTCCTCCCTGCGGCTGAGAAATCCGGTTTCGATAATAAGCTTATCCTCTGTCAGTCTGTATCTTGTAAACGACCAGGGCAAGCCGAAAAGGGTACGCTTACGGTCCTTCCAAACAAATCCTGCTTTTGCCATGCTGTTGTCCTCTTTTCCGGTTGATTTTTAAAGCTTCAAAAGGCAGAAAGCCACTTCCGGCACCTTTTCGCTTCTTACACATCTTCAACACATTTTTAAATTTTTCGCATGCGGATTCAAAGTCGGTTTCTTCTGAAACTGACAAGGGTAACAGTTCAGCTGTTCTGCATCCTCTTAAGCTGCGCCTTGATCGCCTTAAAGCTTTCCATGCTGATGACATGCTCAATCCTGCATGCATCTTCGACCGCAATCGCAGCCGGAACGCCGAGCATCATAAGATATTCCGACACGGTCGTGTGACGCTCGTACATCTTTTCGGCGATTTCTCTTCCCTTTTCGAGCAGTGTAATCTCGCCGTCGGAATTTACTTCAATATAGCCGTTTTCGCGCAGATTCTTCATTGCCACGCTCACACTCGGCTTGGAATAATCAAGCTCGGTTGCAATATCGATCGACCTTACATTCCCGTTTCTTCTCTGCAAAACAAGGATAGTCTCAAGATAGTTCTCCGCCGATTCCTGTATTTTCATTATTTGTCTCGCCTCTGCTTTCTATATCCGCATACATATAGCCGAAATCAGTATATCAAAAAAAACGCGGATTTGCAAGTATTTAAATTCTTCTTGTTCGGCACTGTTTAAATTTTTTTGCTTTTCTTCTGTCCGGATTTACATCGGATATCTGTTTTCCCTGCCGCTTTTATCACTTTCCGTTAAAATCCGCACATTTTTTTGAATATTCAACCTCCGCATCGGTTGTTTCGACCCTGCCTCCGCTGTATCTTGCAGCGGTATAGATGCGGAACATATCGTTTCCGTCAGACTCCGACAGCTTCCACAAAGCTCCGTTTTGCCGGTTCCGGGCACGTCCCCGATAAGCATATGTCCCCCTGCAAAAAGGGTGACCAGCATTAAGTCGACGACCTCCTCCTTTCCGACAATTACTCGTCCGATATTCTCCTTGACTCTTTTATAAACCGATGAAATCAGATCTGACATTTTTTTCCTCTGTTTTCCTGTTTTTTCGTAGCCTTGCATGTAAAATCGCAGCCTGCTATATCCCTATTATATATAATGTTATCACTTTCTCTCTGCCTTTGAAATATATTACATGTGAACATTTCGTAAAGGATACTTTTCCATTGTTTACAGAGTGTTAATAATTGGAAGATGGCTCTGTGATAGAATGTATTTTGAATAGTTATATGTATCGGTGATTTTATGAGAAAATATATAGAGATATGCAGAATAGTGAATACTCACGGGATAAGAGGTGCCGTAAAAGCGGAGCCGTGGTGCGATTCTCCATCGGTTCTTGCAAAAATGAAAACGCTTTATCTTGAAAAGGATAATGAATATATTCCGGTAAAGATCGAAAGGGCTTCGGTTCAGAAGAACATGGTTCTTCTCCTTCTCGAAGGAATCGACACGGTCGAAAAAGCCGCTCTGCAAAGAGGAAGGGTCTATTTTGCGGACCGGAATGACATTCCGCTAAAAAACGGCTCATTTCTTATCGACGACCTTATAGGACTTCCGGTAATCGATGCCGAAAGCGGAATTTGCTACGGAAGCGTGACCGATGTTACAAACGGAGCAAGCGACATTTACGAGGTAAAAATGCCGAACGGAAAAACCGCTCTTTTCCCGGCGGTAAAGGAATTTATCGAACGGATCGAACTTGAAAGCGGCATTTTCGTAAGACCCATCCCCGGCATTTTCGATGATCCCGACGGCAGCGAAGACGCGGCAGACCGCAAAGAAAAGCCGGAAAATGCCGCTGTGCCGAAAAGGGCAGCCGGAGTGAAAAAGGCGAAGGAAGCACAAGAGAAAAACGAGGCGGAAAAAGCATAATGCCGAAGATAAGATTTGACATCATGACCCTGTTTCCCGACATGGTAAACACCGTCCTTTCCGAAAGCATTATCGGACGGGCAAAGGAAACCGGAATTCTTGAAATTCACACCCACAACATCCGGGATTATTCGGCAGACAAGCACAAAAGAGTCGACGACACTCCCTACGGCGGCGGAATGGGAATGCTCATGGCAGCACCCCCGGTATGCGCATGCCATAAGGCGGTAAAGGACAGCCTGCCGGAAAACATAAAATCCAAGACCGTATATATGTCCCCGAAGGGCAAAAAGCTTACCCAGAGCCTTGCAAAGGAGCTCTCACAGTATGAAAGCCTCATAATTCTCTGCGGTCATTACGAGGGGATTGACGAAAGAGCCATCGAGGAGGTCGCAGACGAGGAAATCTCGATAGGAGATTATGTCCTCACCGGCGGAGAGCTGCCGGCGTGCATCCTTGTCGACTGCGTTTCAAGACTGATCGGTGGAGTCCTTGCCGACAGCGAATGTTATGAAGACGAAAGCATCGCATGCGGAATGCTTGAATATCCGCAATACACACGCCCGATAGAATTTCACGGCAAACGGGTGCCGGATGTGCTTACAAGCGGAGACCACAAGGCAATCCGCATATGGAGATTTAAAAAGGCTCTTGAAAAAACAAAAAAAAGCAGACCGGATCTGCTTTAAACAATCAAAAGAAATAAAAGTAGCGCAGCCGGACAGGCTGAAGTAAGCCGCAGGAAAGGAGGCATGACCGGTGGAAAACGGGCAAAGCAGCAAGAAAAACGATAAGAAAAGCGAAAAGAACAGCAAAAAATCAGTTCAGGGAGTTAAAAATCCGTTCAAGGACGGAGTAAAGGAGACTGTAAAGGAAACCCTGTCGAAGGAAAGCAGGTATTTTGAGTCCGCCTCCGGAATAGCCGACAGGCTTTATCGGTCGATGCAGAGAAGCTTTACCGGACAGCTTCTCACCTCCGCAAAAAGCGAAGCAGCATCGGGAAGCGGAATGATTTTGGGGCTTATAAAAAGCCTGAACATTCACAGAAGGGCTGTTGTTCCGGCAAGAAAATTCTTTAACAGGCAATTTTCCGAAAGCGCCGTTTTAAACCTTTTCAGCAGGCTTTTAAGCTATCTTCTTTCCCTGCCTGCAAAGCTTTACGGAATTCTCTCCATTTCTTTCGGAATGTATACCGCGGTGATCTGGCTGATCATGAGATATGCCTTTGGGACAAGCGGCATCGGATATACAAATCTCGTCTGCGGAATAGTGCTTACCCTGCTTTCGCTCTTTCCTCTTTTTACAAAGGGCTCGATTGCAGATGCGATAACCTCAAGCAGGATTTTGAGCTTTATTCTCTTTGATCTGTTAGGCGCCAAAAAAGACACCTTTGAGGATATCGAAGCAAAGCCCGGAAAAAGCTATCTTGCATTTCTTTTCGGAATGCTACTGAGCCTTGCGACTATTAAAATAAGCTGTATATATCTTGCATTGGCAGCGCCTGCCATCACACTTGCAATACTGATAATCAGGCGCCCGACAGCCGGAATCGTTTCTATCCTGCTCACAACCCCACTTTTGCAGAACGGGAAGATCACAACAGCACTGATTTTATACACCTCCGCCTGCCTTGTTTTTAAGCTGATAAGCGGAAAGAGGATTTTAAAGGTCAAGGCAACAGATCTTTTTGTATTTATTCTTGCGCTGATGGTTCTCGGTGCCGGACAGCTTTCGGTTTCGGATCAAAGCGCCTCGTTTTCTCTTTCGTTTATCTGCTTTATCCTCGGATATTTTCTTACCACCACACTTGTTACGACAAGAGATTCATATGAAAGATGCAGAAGAGCGATTCTGCTTTCGTCGGCGATATCCTCGTCATATGGAACGATCGGACTGCTTTTAGCCGAACACGGACTGAATACCGGCTCGCTTGCCTTCTTTTCTGACAGCAGCTACTCTGCCGCGGCAGCCTGCTTTGTCATGATGACGCTTCCGATTGTAATCTCGTTCCTTCTGACCGCAAAAAGCAGCGAAACGAGATTCGGAGCTGCGCTTTCCCTCTGTCTCGGAATTGCATATCTTGTAATGAAGCTTTCCGGCTCTGCAATTATCGGACTGATTTTAGGACTGCACCTGTTCCTTCTTTTAAGCGACAGAAAAGCGTTTGCCGTATCTGTCGGACTGTTTTGCATAATCGGTCTTGTGCTGCACTCCTTTTCCGATATGCTCCCCGACGGTGCTGCCGAGCTTATAGGCAGATTCTCTCTTAAAAACTCGCTTTCCTCCGGCAGTATAAGCGGACTTACCGAGCTTGTTAAAAGCTGTCTTGCCTCCGGTGTCGGCTTCGGCCCGGATGCATTCACCACCGCATACAGAGAGCTTACGACGGGAGCTGTGAGCGACATCGGCAGCGCTTCCAACATGTTCGTGCAGATGACGGTCGAGATGGGAATCAGCAGTGTGATCGTTTTCGCGGCTATACTGATTTTATCGCTGCGCGAAACGCTGTATTTTATGAAAAACAGATCCCCCGGCAAAACAGGCAAGAATGCCGTGATCTTCTCTGCCGCCTGCCTCGGAGGCGTTTTTGCGGCAGTAATCTTCGGCTCTACAGAGCTTGTCTGGCAGAGCAGTGTTATAATGCCGGTGTTCTGGATTCTTCTCGGGCTGTCCTGCTCGATTGTAAGAACCGCCGGACATGAGGAGCCCAAGCTCATAATCGACGGTCCGTTTGCAGAGCTTTATTATCCGAGATAATCAAAGAAAAAAGGCATATCGGTCTAAGCACAGCCGGACTTATCCGGCGACCGAATATTAAGCCGAAATATTCAAACAAGCGAATTCGAAAAGAAAATCCACACGGAGATGCTTCAGATGAAAAACGAAAACAGGCAAAAATCAAAAAAGGTCAGACTTAATTTTATCGACTTTATTCTCATTGCGGTAATGCTTCTGGCGCTCGGAATGCTGATCTTTATTTTCTCGACCGGAGACATGTCGATCTCCGCAAAGAACAAGGCGACCGTGGAATACACCGTCGAGATCGACCGAGTTCCGGAGGAATTCAAGAACCTTGTCAAGGTCGGAAACACGGTTTACGACACCGAAACGCTCTGCAATCTCGGCGAGGTGATCGATATAAGCTATTCCTCCTCCTATTACAAGGGCGCAGACAACGCCACGGGAGATATTGTATATTCGGAATATCCCGACGAGGTCAGGATGACGATAACGATCAAAGTCTCAGCCTCAAAGACCGACACCGGCTATTCGGTCTCGGATTACAGCCTCTCGGTGGGCAAAAGCATGAGCATCCGCGTACCGGACTTTACCGGAACCGGCATCTGCTCATCGATTGACGCTTCCGAAAACGCTAACTGAAGCTAACTGAAAAGGACAGGTTTTTATGGATATGGATCAGAAAAGCACCATGAAGGCAAAGAAAAAGAAATTCCGCCTTTCCGGAATCGACATCATGATAATTCTTCTAATCATCCTCTGCGCTATAGGGCTGATTATCAGAAACGGCTTAATTGACAGCATTCTCAAAAGAACCGATCTGTCGTCTGCCGAGATCGGCTTTTCGGTAAGCTCGGTCACACAGGAGGTGGCGGATTCTGTTAAAACCGGAGAAACGGTCACTATGCTTGCCGACAGCAAAAGGAGCAAAGACAGCAAGCTCGGGCAGATCAAGAGCGTAAGCAAGACGAGCGCTCTTACCCTTGTCGAAAAGGGAGACGGAACACTTGAAAGAGTCACAGACGAGCGCCTGCGCGACATGACCGGAACCATTACCGTGAGCGGAAAAATGACAGACAACGGCTATATGCTAAACGGCGACACCTACATTGCAGCAGGAAGCAGGTTCAGCGTGACCTCCGGAAATGCGGTTTTTGAAATACTGATAACCTCGGTACGCACCTCCGGCTGACGTGGGATTTTTAAGATCGAAAGATCGGGCAAAAGAGACAAAAGGCGAAAAAACGCCGGCAAAACCCGAAAAAAGTCCCGATACTCCATTCTCAATTTAAAAACAACCTCAAAAATATTTATCCAAACACTTGATTTTACCCCCTTCCTTTGCTATAATGATTACATCTAAAACAAAATCAAGCACCAAAAAACGTCATTTTATAAATATTTTAAATACCAAGGAGATTCACCATGACTTCACGCGAAATTACTATACAGAACAGCGTCGGACTTCACGCAAGACCTGCCACATTCTTTATACAGAAGGCAAATTCCTACAAGAGCTCGATCTGGGTTGAAAAGGACGACAGAAGAATCAACGCAAAGAGCCTTCTCGGAGTTTTGTCTTTAGGAATTGTCAAGGGAATGACTATCACCCTCACAGCAGACGGCACCGACGAGGCAGAGGCTCTTGACGGTCTTACCGAGCTCATCGATTCCGGCTTTACCGACGTCGACTAATCCCGGGTACAACCGGGGGGCAACTACCGAGGGCAACTACCGAGGGCAACTATCGAGGGCTACCAAGGGGGCTCAAAGGGACACCGTGGTATGCAGCCAAGGGCGCAACAGTAGGAGCTCCAAGGTGGGCAACCGAGGGGGCACTAAAGGGCAGCAGCCAAGCAGCGCAGCTATATCGTGGGCAGCCAAGGAGGCACCAAGTGAGCAGCCCTTTACAGCAATTTATACAAGCAAACCGCCGCACAGGCTTAATCAACTGCGCGGCAGCAACCTTCAGAGCGAAGAGGCAGACAGTTTCCTTTTGGGGTATTGTCTGCCTGTTTTGACTTAACTGATTTAATACCGGCTTCAGGTGGTGAAAAAATGTCCGCAAACGAAAAATCCGCAGCAGGATCCGAAGGAAGAGAAGAAAAAGAGGAAAAAGCCGCAACGACTGAAAAAAAGGCGGCGATAAAGCCTCTTTCAAAAAGCGAGCTTCGGGAAAAGGCAAACGAGCTTCCGCTTTCGCCGGGAGTGTACCTGATGAAGGACAGAAACGGCAGCATCATCTATGTCGGCAAAAGCAAGGCGCTTAAAAACCGCGTATCTCAGTATTTTCAGGACACCGACAAGCACTCGGTAAAGACCGACACGATGGTAAGCCGTGTGGCAAACTTTGAGGTAATGCTTACCCACACCGAAATCGAAGCCCTGAATCTCGAAAACAAGCTTATCAAGCTTTACACCCCCAAATTCAACATCAAGCTGAAGGACGACAGGAGCTATCCCTACATCAAGGTGAGCATGGGCGAAAGCTTCCCGAGGCTGTCTGTCGTGCGCAAAAGGATTGCCGGCGACAGGGCAAAATATTTCGGTCCGTATTCCGGCACCGGCGTTGCATATTCGATTATGAACACGGTGCAGAAGGCGTTCGGAATCCCGAGCTGCAAGAAAAGCTTTCCGAAGGACATAGGCAAAACCAGACCCTGTCTTAACTATCAGATCGGGCAATGCTGCGGCCTTTGCACGGGAGAGATTTCAAAGGAGAGCTACCGCGCGATCTTTAATGATGTAATCTCGTTTCTCTCCGGTGCCTTCGGCGAGGTAAAACGCTCGCTTGAACAAAAAATGAACTTTGCCTCCGACAGCCTTCTTTTCGAGGCGGCGGCAAGATACAGAGACCGGATTTATTCTCTTGAAAAGCTGTGGGAAAAGCAGAGAGTCGTTGCCTCTCCCGATGTTGAAAGAGACATTATTGCAATCTACACGGACGATATTTCATCCTGTCTTGCGATTTTCTATGTAAGAAACGGTGCCGTAATCGACAACGAAAGCTTCATCTTCGGTGCGGATCAGATTATCGACGAGGGTGCGCTTACCGGCTTTCTTTACGATCTCTATCAAAGAAGGGAGTACATCCCAAAGGATATTCTTTTCGACTTCCCTCTCGGAAACGAAAACACCGAGCTTCTTTCTTCAATGCTGAAGGAAAAGACCGGCTATACCGTAAGGCTTCGCTTCCCTCAAAAGGGAGATTCCAAGGCACTTTGCGAGATGGTAAGAGAAAATGCAAAGGAATATGCTCTCCAGAACCTCCGAAAGGAGGAGCGCGACAACGAAACGCTTATAACCCTTGCAGGGCTGCTTAAGCTTGAGGTTGTTCCGGAAAAAATCGAAGCCTTTGACATCTCGAACTTCGGAAACGAAAATATTACCGCCGGAATGATTCGGTGGGAAAACGGCAGCTTCAAAAAGTCAGGCTATCGCACCTATAAGATCACATCGACAAAAAGCCAGGACGATTATGCCTCAATGAAGGAGGCTGTAAAGCGCAGATTCCTCCATAATGAGCTCGAATTCCCGGATCTTCTCCTTATAGACGGAGGCGTCGGGCATGTCGGAGTTGCAAACGAGGCGCTAAGTGAGCTCGGTGTTGTCATTCCGACCTTCGGAATGGTAAAGGACGACTATCACAAGACAAGGGCGCTTACCGACGGTGAAAACGAAATTTCGATTGCAAGAGAGCAGGCGGTTTTCAGACTCATTTATCAAATCCAGGAGGAGGTTCACCGCTACACCGTTTCGAGGATGACAAATGCAAAAAGAAAGACGCTCAAGACCTCATCGCTTAACGAAATCCCGGGGATCGGTCCCACAAAGGCAAAGAATCTGCTTCTTTACTTCAGGGGGCTCGGCGGCGTAAAAGCGGCAGGCAGGGATGAATTTTTAAAGGTCAAGGGTATTACCGAAAGGAACGCAGAGGATATCCTCGGATTTTTCAAAAAAGACTGAATCAGAAAAGCAAAAAAAGAAAGGGCAAAAGCAAATGAGAATAATAACCGGATCAGCAAGAGGAACAAAGCTTGAAACTCTCGAGGGAGAGTCGACAAGGCCTACGACCGACAGAGTCAAGGAATCGGTTTTCAATATAATCCAGTTTGAAATTGAGGGAAGAAGCTTTCTTGACCTGTTCGCAGGTTCCGGACAGATGGGACTTGAGGCGCTGTCAAGAGGTGCGGAAAAGGCGCTGTTTGCGGACGACAATCCGGAGGCTGTCGCAATGATCAAAAGAAACGCGCAGAAAACAAGGCTGTACGAAAAATGCAGGGTGTTAAATTCCGACTACAGGGCGGTAATAAGAAGCCTTACCGGGCGTGAGAAATTCGACATTATCTACCTCGATCCGCCCTATAAATCCGATTTTCTTTATGACGCGCTTTCAAAGCTCGTAAAAGCGGAGCTCATTTCGGACACCGGAGTCGTAATCTGCGAGACAAACAGCAGCGAGCCGATAGAAATTGAAGGGCTTTATACCGCAAAGCATGTAAAATACGGAAAAATCTATATCTCGGTTCTCAGAAACGGCAGAAGCGAAAACAACGAAAATGAAAACGACAAGGAAAACGGAGGGGAAAAGGAAAATGACTGAAGCAAGCAGAAAAACGGCTCTTGTTGCCGGAAGCTTCGACCCTGTAACAGCCGGGCATTTTGATATTATAAGGCGCACGGCAGCCCTTTTTGACAAGGTATATGTTGTCTCCTTCAACAACACCGAAAAAAAGTACATGTTTAACCAGCAGCAAAGAGAGGAAATGCTGAAGATCGCGTGCAGAGATTTCGAAAACGTCATCACCTGCTCTTACGGCGGCCTGCTTGCTGATTTTGCGGCGGAAAACGGTGTCGGCGTGATCGTAAAGGGAATCCGCGACTCAAACGACCTCGCCTACGAGCTCGATCTTGCAACAATCAACCGGATGATAAACGATCAGATCGAAACCGTGTTTATTCCGGCAAGACCCGAGTATATGCACATCAGCTCGACCTTTGTCCGCGACATGATCGGTTACAAAAGAAGTATCGACGGAATTCTTCCGCCGGGAGTTGCGGAATATATCGAAAAAAATTTTAAAAGCGCCTCAGAGCCCCGTCGGACCGAGAAGCCGGGCTTTATGCGCTGACAGGCAAAAGCTGTCGCAATCGCACGAAAAACGGCATTTTTTCCTGCCGAACTCTCCCGAATTTGATTTTTTTATCGCAGTTATTGCATTTTTTAATATGTTCTGCAATACGTTCTGCTTTGGCGTTCGTTTGCGGAACATATGTTCTTTGCTGCGAAAAAAAATAATTTATTTACAGATAAATCACTTTTCGGTTATTGAAATACACTTCCCTATCGCCTATAATATAAGTACACCGTGGAGGAAAGTGGAGCAAAGTGGCTAATTTTTCCCGAAATTGGAAGCATTTCTCCTCCTCAGGTAATTTTAGGTGAAAGGGGAGTTTTTTCATGTTCTGCGGCGAATTCCTGCATACGCTTGATGCAAAGAAAAGACTTGTACTTCCCTCCAAGTTCCGTGAGGAGCTGGGATGCGAGGTCGTAATGTCAAGGAACTTTGATAAATGCATCTCCCTTTATCCGAGCGAAAGCTGGAAGCAGTTCTGCTCAAAGCTCGATGAGCTGCCTGCAACCAAAACAAAGAGTGCAAGGCGTTTTCTTTATGCATCGGCGTTCGAGACTGTACTCGATTCGCAGTCAAGGCTTCTTATTTCGCCGAACCTTTGCGAATATGCCTCGCTTGAAAAGAACGTTGCGGTAATCGGAGTCGGCGACCACATCGAAATCTGGGACGCGCAACTCTGGGAAGAGGAAAAGAACTCGGAAAATGCCGCACAGATAGAAGCGACCCTTGCCGAACTCGGGCTTTGATTTAATATGAATTTTTCACACTATTCGGTGCTTCTTAACGAGTGCATCGAGGCGCTTAATATAAAGCCCGACGGGCTGTATGTTGACTGCACCGCCGGAGGAGGCGGCCACAGCCTTGAAATTGCAAAAAGGCTTTCGGAGGGCGGCAGGCTCATTTCAATCGACCGCGATGCCGACGCAATCGAGGCGGCAAGCAAACGGCTGTCCGAATATTCAGACAGAGTTACATTTGTTCACGACAATTTTTCGAATATAAAACAGATTTTAGGAGAAAGAAAGCCGGACGGCGTGCTTATCGATCTCGGAATTTCATCCTACCAGATCGACACCCCCGAAAGAGGTTTTTCCTACAACCACGATGCGCCTCTTGACATGCGCATGGACAAAGAGGCAAGCCTTTCCGCATATGACGTTGTAAACGGATATTCCGAGGAAGAGCTTACAAAAATCCTTTTCGAATACGGAGAGGAGAAAATGTCAAGGAGGATTGCAAAAAAAATCGTCCTTGCAAGAAGCGAAAAGCCGATAAAAACAACTCTTGAGCTTGCGCAGCTCGTTGAGGGCTGTGTTCCGAAGGATTTCAGAAATCCCGGAGCGAGCACTGCGAAAAGAACCTTTCAGGCAATCCGCATCGAGGTAAACAATGAGCTTGCAATCATCGAACCGACCGTAAGAGCGATCGCGGATGTGCTGAAAACCGGCGGAAGAATGGCGGTTATCACCTTCCATTCGCTTGAGGACAGAGCGGTAAAGCAGACGCTGCAGATCCTCGAATCGCCCTGCACCTGCCCGAAAAGCTTTCCGGTTTGCATTTGCGGCTTAAAGCCGAACATAAAAATCATCACGAAAAAACCGATCCTTCCTTCCGAGAAGGAATTAAACGAAAACAAAAGATCCCACAGTGCAAAATTGCGAGTAGCAGAAAAAATTTGACTCTGATCGGAGTACGGATATGCAGCAGAATGAAGTTCAAAAAGGAAAATTGAATAATCAGCGATCGCACTCTGTTGCTGCCGCAGGCAGGAGAAAAAATCAGCAGATGGGCTACTCCAGAGTCAAATCCGGAGACATAAAGCGCAGACAGGTCGCAAGAACGCCTGACATGTCGCATCCGAACGCAAGAGCGGTTTCTCCCTCGGTTACAATCGGCGCCCTTCCGAAGGCTCCGGAAAAGAGAAATGCTCCGCTTGCCGGACTGTATGTCGAGCCGAAGGTACATACCGTAATCGACACAAAGACAAAGGCATTCCCGACCTCGACGATCATCCTCGCGGCGATCTGCACGGTGCTTATGCTTTTCATGATCATCAGCTATGTAAGGATCAACGAATATACAATCGTTGTATCAAACCTCAAAGCGGAGATGAACGAACTGGTTGATGAAAAGAAGACGGTAAGCGCAGAGCTTGACCGCAGAAACAACCTCGAGCTCATCGAAGATATAGCAAAAAACGATCTCGGAATGGTCAAGATAGACGAGATCGACAAAAAATACGTACAGATTGATATAAAGGACGATGTTCAGATATATGAGCACGAAAAGGACACAAGCATAAAGGGTGTCGTAAACGAAATAATGAGTGCAATCGCACTGCTCTTCAAATAAACCGTTTTGCAGATTTTAAAAATCGGCATTAAACAGGCAGTGGCGGAATATTATAAAACGGAAGCCAAAATTCAAGAACAGTTATCATTTGAGGGTGGAGTATTAATATCTTTACTCTCATTTTGATTTATTGTCGGCATGACAATATAATAAGCAGTCTGCTTTATCGGCGCAGACAATCGGCAAGAGGGCGCAGTGCAGGATACAAAGCGCATTTGCACCACGCAAACGCAAAGAAAAAAAGGAGGAAAATAATGATCACAGGCGGACCGTCAAAGGCAAACAGAAGAATACCCGGCAGAAGCTTCTTCATCTTCTTCGCCTGCATTATTCTCTGGGGAATCCTGATTATAAGGCTTTTTAACCTCCAGATTTTAAGCTACGAGTACTATCAGGGAAAGGTTATAAATAATATTCAAAGAGAGACCACCCTCACAGCAGACAGAGGAGTTATCTATGACAGAGACATGGTAACCCTTGCGTCAAACTACACGGTATACAGAATTTTCATCTCGCCGAGAGCGATCATTGCAGCGGATCAGTCTGCAATTGCCGACGAAGACGAGCTTGCAAAAAGCGAAGGAAGAGCGCCTTCGTACCCCGAAAAGACCTATGCTCAGCTTGTAAGCGAAGGACTTTCCCAGATTCTCGGCAAGGATTACGGCGTGACCTATGATTTCGTCTATGAAAAGGCGCAAAAGGCAAACCGCGCGGACGAAACGATAGTCAAAAAGGCAGACGAGGACGTAACAAACCTTATAAGGGAGTTCATCGAAAGCAACAAGGGCACCGAAAAGATGATCTATATCGAGGCAAATTCCGCAAGGTACTATCCGTTTTCATCGGTTGCCTCAAATGTAATCGGATTTGTCGGAACAGACGGAGGTCTTCTCGGTCTGGAGCTGAAATACAACAGCTTTCTCTCCGGAAAATCCGGAAAATATATTACGGCAAGAGACTCGACC
This sequence comes from uncultured Eubacteriales bacterium, assembly GCA_934447715.1. Lineage (GTDB taxonomy): Bacteria > Bacillota > Clostridia > Oscillospirales > CAG-272 > HGM12657. The sequence goes on from CAKSER010000006.1 coordinate 29,798, forward strand.
GGACTTTCGATGCCGTACAAATACGACAACTACATCGACGCATCAAACGGTGCGAATCTTGTTACAACGCTCAATCTGACAATCCAAAAATCGCTCGAAAAGCAGCTGAAGCAGACCTATGAGGATTCCGGTCCGCTCAACAGGGTCACCGGAATTGTCATGGACCCGAACACCGGAGCAATCTATGCGATGGGAACCTACCCCTCCTTTGACTGCAACGACCCGTTCACCCTTGACGAGGATTCTCAGAAAAAGCTTGCAGAATGCGGATATCCGAAGGATTCGGACGAATATTCCACATACTACTACGAGCTTCTGAACGCCATGTGGAAGAACAAGGCGGTTTCCGAGCTTTACGAGCCGGGATCTACCTCAAAGATAATCACAACGGCAATGGCTCTTGAAGAGGGCGCTGCATCCTTTGACGACCAGTTCACCTGCACAGGAGAATATTTTGTCGAGGGCTATGATCAGCCGATTCACTGCCACAAGCGAAGCGGCCACGGCACACATCCGTATTCATACATGCTCCAGCAGTCCTGCAACCCGACACTGATGCAGGTCGCCTCGAGAATCGGGCGTCTGACCTTCTACAAGTACTTCCAGGACTTCGGATACACCACAAAAACCGGAATCGACCTGCCCGGAGAGGCAGCGCCGATCTACTCATCCTACAGCAATTTCCTGAACGTCGAGCTTGCCGTATACTCCTTCGGTCAGACCTACAAGGTCACCCCGATTCAGCAGCTGACGGCGATTTCCACAATCGCAAACGGAGGGCATCTTATAACTCCGTATGTTGTAGATCAGATCATTGACGACGACGGAAACGTTCTCATGCAGCACGAAACCGAAGTTAAGCGTCAGGTTGTAAGCACAGAGGTCTGCAACATGATAACAACGGTTCTTGAGGACGGTGTTGCCGGCAACGGAGGTGCTAAAAACGCATATGTAGCCGGATACCGCATTGCGGCAAAGACAGGAACCTCAGAGGTCCGCGATATTCTCGATGAAAACGGCCAGTCTTATCTTCGAATCGGCTCCTGCGTTGCATATGCTCCGGCAGAAAATCCGCAGGTTGCCGCAATCATCATCGTAGACCAGCCGCAGTGCGCAAACGTCTACGGAAGCGTTGTTGCAGCTCCCTATGTTGCAAACCTCATGAGCGAGGTCCTTCCGTATCTCGGAATCGAGCCCTCATATTCCGACACAGAGCTTGAAAAGGTCACGGTAAGTGTCCGCAGCTATGTTGGCTGGAGCCTTGAGGAAACAAAGAAGGCTCTTGAAAACTCCAACATCAAATACGAGGTAAAGGGTGATGGAGATATCGTCACTCACCAGATCCCCGGCAGAGGAGAGCAGATGATCAAGAACGGAAGCAAGGTTATTATATATACCGGAAATGAGGTTCCGACATATACAATCGCCGCTCCGAATGTTGTAGGCTACACTGCATCCCAGGCAAACAGAGCAATCGTAAACAGAAAGCTCAATATCGTAATCGAGGGAGCAATCAACACCTCCGGAACCGCAGAGGCAAGCGTTGTATCGCAGTCCCCGGCAGCCGGAACAATGCTCTCCGAGGGCGATGTTGTTACAATTACATTAAGATATCTTGACGACCAGACAAACTGACAGCTATCTGTAAGGCACAAAGACAAAAACCGCAAAAGGAAGGCTTTGCAAAAAAAGAGATAGACACACAGGCCCCAAGCCAAAGAAACGGACGTAAAAACGGGTTTATAAAATTTGTTTTTACGGAGTTGATTATTTTGAAGCTTGAAAAGCTGATATCCGGCACCGAATGCAAAATTCTTAAAGGAGACATCGAAACCGAAATATCCGATGTATGCTCCGATTCTCGGAAAATAAAGCCCGGCGCGCTTTTCGTCTGTCTTGACGGGCTGAAAAGCAGCGGCGCCGATTATATATCGGAGGCGATGTCAAAAGGGGCAAAAGCCATACTTATTTCGAGCACGGCAAAGGAAAAAGCCAAAGCACTTACGTCCGAAAGCGATACAGCGGTTCTTGAAGCTGAAAATGTAAGAAGCTCGCTTGCGTTTTTATGCAGCAGCCTTCATAATCAGCCGCAGGACGGCATAAGAATTATCGCGGTTACCGGAACAAACGGGAAAACCTCTGTTACACAGATTTTAAAGCATATATTTACAAAGGAAAAAATCAAAGCCGAGACGATCGGAACTCTTGACGGAAGCATGACAACCCCCGACCCGGAGGAGCTTTATAAGGAGCTTGAAGACAAAAAGAAAAGAGGAGTTTCTGCCGTCCTGATGGAGGCATCCTCCCATTCCCTTTTTCTTGACAAGCTCGCGCCGTTAAGACCCGAGATCGGAATAATCACCAACGTAACCCCGGATCATCTGGATTTTCACAAGAGCATGGAAAGCTATGCGCTTGCAAAATCAAAGCTGTTTTCACTTTGCGACATCGGTCTTTTCAACACAGACGATCCGATATGCAAAAAAATGAAGGAAAGCTCAAAGTGCGAAGCATTCGGCTTTTCATGCCAAGACTGCGACACGGATTTTATAGCAAAAAACATCTGCCTGCTCGGAGAAAGCGGCGGAATGTTCGACTTTTTCAATCACTTCGATCTGTTTCGGATACGGCAGAGAATGCCCGGCATGACCGGTATTTCAAACTCTCTTGCCGCAGCCTCCGCAGCATACATTTTCGGGATAAACAGATCGGTAATAAAGAGTGCACTTGCCGACTTTACAGGCGTAAGGGGAAGGCTTGAAAGAGTTGAGCTTGACGGGGCTGATTTTTCGGTTTTTATCGATTTTGCCCACACCCCGGATGCTCTTGAAAAGCTTTTAAAGACAGTAAGAGCCTTTTCCGGGACCGAAAAACGGATTGTTCTGCTTTTCGGCTGCGGTGGAGACAGGGACAGATTAAAAAGACCTGTTATGGGCTCGATTGCCGAAAAAAATGCCGATCTTGTCATAGTCACATCCGACAACTGCAGATCGGAAAAGGCAGAGGACATTATCCTCGACATTCTTTCCGGAATGGAAAAGGGCTCCGAGCTGCTGGTCATCCCGGACAGAAAAGAAGCGATCTTCCATGCAGTTCTTTGTGCAATGCCGTCGGATGTAATCATTCTTGCAGGCAAGGGGCACGAAACCTCCGAGCTTTCGGGAGATCAAAGAAAGCATTTTGATGAAAGAGAAATAGTGCGTGAGGCTTTTGAAATAAAAAAACAAAAACAGACCCTTCAAAGCTGAAAGAGCTTGCAGGTCTGTAAGGCAAAACAAATCTTAAGGATGGATGATATGGGAATAAGCATCAACGGAAGAGAATTTTCTCTTCGTGAAATTGCAAAAATAACAGGCGGAGAGGTTATAGGCAATCCGGGTGTAATAATCCGGTCGGTATCGACCGATTCAAGGGAGACTATGCTCAACGATCTTTTTGTTGCCATCAAGGGAGAGCGTCTTGACGGTCACGCCTTTGTCGGAATGGCATTTGTAAACGGCGCGAAGGCCGCTCTTGTCGACCGGGTCGGCGATCTTACCGAAAACAGGAATCTCGTTCTGGTAGACAACACAACTATCGCCTTCGGAAGGCTTGCAAAGGCTTTAAAGGACGAAATCAATCCTATAAGCGTCGCGGTCACCGGATCTGTAGGCAAAACAACAACAAAGCAGTTTATCTACTCTGTTTTAAGGTGCAAATACACAACCGAAAAAGGCGAAAAGAACTACAACAACGAGATCGGAACCCCTATCACGATGCTTTCTATGAAACAGGACTGCGAGGCGGCGGTTTTTGAGATGGGCATGAGCGCAAGGGGCGAGATCCGATATCTAACAAACCTTGTTCAGCCCGACATCGGAATAATTACAAACATCGGAACCTGCCACATCGAGCATCTCGGCTCAAGAGAGGCAATCCGGGACGCAAAGCTCGAGATTGTCGAGGGTATAAAAAAGAACGGTATACTTATCTTAAACGGAGATGAGCCGCTTCTTGCAGGAATCGAACCGCAAAACGGGCTTCGGATCTTCTATGTTGCATCAAACAGCGAAAAGGCGGATTTCAGGATCACAAACGTGCGCCAGGGCGAAACGAAGACGGTTTTCGATATTATATATCCCGACGGAATTGCAAAGGACATTACAGCTCCGGCACTCGGAATACATATTGCACTCGATGCGGCGTTTGCCTTTGCTGTCGGATATCTTTTGAAAATACCGACAGAGGACATCAAAAAGGGCATTTCGGATTACACGCCGGTCGGGATGAGGCAGAATATTGTCTGTCACGACGGAATAACCTTTATACATGACTACTACAATGCCGGTCCGGAATCGATGAAGGCATCCCTTTCGGTTCTGGTTCAGTATGCTAAGCTGAGCGGCGGACGATCGGTTGCGGTGCTCGGAGACATGAGAGAGCTCGGAGAGCTGTCGGTTCCGCTTCACAAGGAGGTCGGAAGGGCGGTAAAGGAGCTCGGAGTCGATATTCTTTTCACCTTCGGACACGAGGCAAGTGCGATTGCAGACGGAGCGGAGGAAAGCGGAATGAGCGCAGGCGCGGTCTATCGCTTCACCGATCTTGACAACGTCTGTGCGTTCGGAAATGCAGTAGGAGCTGCAATCAAGTGCGGAGACGCCGTTCTGCTGAAGGCGAGCAGGGCAGTTGCTCTCGAAAGAGTTATAAAATATCTGACCGGTAAGGAGAACTGACTGTGAGCTATTATTTTACGGGGATTTTACTGCTATCGCTTGTTCTGACGGCGCTTTCGCTTCGTTTTCTGATTCCGGTTCTTAAAAGCAAGAAGATGGAACAGAAAATTCTCGACATCGGTCCGAGATGGCACATTTCAAAGGAAGGCACCCCCACGATGGGCGGTCTTTCCTTCTTCCTCACAACTATCATAATTACCGTTCTGATCTCGTTTTACGTTTTAAAGTTTGAGCCTGACAGATTTCCGCTTTTAATTTGTACGGTTCTTCTCGGGCTTTTAAACGGGCTTGTCGGAATAATCGATGACAAGGCAAAGCTGACAAAAAAGCAGAACGAAGGGCTCAAGGCATGGCAGAAATACTTCCTCCAGCTTGCAGTCTGTGCGCTGTATCTGCTTGCAATGACCAAATTCGGATATATAAGCACATCCTTTTACATCCCGTTTGCCGGCACAACCTTAGAGCTCGGTGCGGTATATTATTTCTTTGCGATCATCCTGATTACCGGAACCGTAAACTCGGTCAATCTCGGCGACGGAATCGACGGTCTTGCCGCATCCGAAGGAGCAATCATCGCAGCATTCTTTGCGGTCACCTCGTATATTGCAGGCAATGCCACCTCTTCGCTTATTTCCGGCATGCTGTTCGGAATCTGCATCGGATTTCTTATTTATAATTTCTATCCGGCAAAGGTGTTCATGGGCGACACGGGCTCTCTGTTTCTCGGGGGAATGATTGTCGGACTTGCATATTCTGTCGGAAATCCGCTTATAGTTATTATTGTCGGATTTATGTATATGCTCGAAAGCATATCGGTCATTTTGCAGGTCGGCTATTTCAGAATCACACACGGAAAACGGCTTTTCAAAATTGCGCCGATTCACCATCACTTTGAAAAGTGCGGCTGGTCGGAGAAGAAGATCGTTTCGGTATTCAGCCTTATAACACTTATATTATGCGTTATCTCTGCCGTCCTTGAAACGGCGGTCAGGTAACTAAGTAAGGGACACAACATGGAAAACGGCAGAAACACAACCGAATATCGGCAGAATATCGGCGCAGATGAAGCGATAGGGCGCAGGCGCGTCACGCCTCATCAGAAGAAAAAGCCGACAAGGAAGGCGTCCGACTTTATCAAGCCGACCGACATCGTCAGAATCAAAAGCGGCATCGACCGCCCGTTCCTTGTGCTTGTCATTATAATTGTCTGCTTCGGCGCAATTATGGTTTTTTCCGCAAGCTATCCGTCTGCTTTAAGATACAAGAACGACAGCTATTATTATATCAAGCGCCACCTTATTTACATTGCCATCGGATTTGTCGGAATGGCAATCGCAGCGCGCTTCGATTACAGATGGCTAAGGAAAATAACAATCCCGGTTTTTGTCGGAACAATTGCCCTGCTTGTAATCGTGCTTGCGTACGGAGTTGCAAGCGGAAAGGCGCAGAGATGGATTCAGATCGGCTCGTTCACAATCCAGCCATCCGAGATTATGAAGTTTTCGCTTGTAATTCTCCTTGCGCTGTATGTTGAGCGGAACCAGAACCGAATCACCAACTACAAAAACTTCAAACAATCCTCGGCATACGGATTTTTCTATCCGTTTTTCATGATTTCGATAGTTTCGCTGCTTGTCGCCCTTGAGGGACACTTTTCCGGAACAATCATCATCTTCCTTATCGGAATGGTTGTTATTTTTGCAGCCGGAGCAAGGAAAATCTGGTTTGCGATCGGCGGAGGAAGCGCGGCGGTTGTAATTCTTGTCGCGATTCTGACAGTTGACTATGCAAAGGAAAGAATCGACCTTTGGCTCCATCCGGAAAACTACCCGATCACAGGTAAGATATGGCAGACAATGCAGGGCCTTTATGCGGTCGGCTCCGGCGGACTTCTCGGAGTCGGGCTCGGAAACAGCCGCCAGAAGCACCTTTATGTATCCGCTCCGCAGAACGACTTCATCTTTTCGATCATCTGCGAGGAGCTCGGCTTAATCGGCGCAGTGCTTGTAATTCTGCTCTTTGCCCTGCTCGTCTGGAGAGGCTTCGTTATCGCCCTCAAGGCGCCTGACACCTACTCCTCACTCGTTGTAATCGGAATAATCAGCCAGGTTGCAATCCAGTCTATTCTCAACATCGCGGTCGTAACCAATCTGATCCCGAACACCGGTATCAGCCTGCCGTTCTTCAGCTACGGAGGCTCGTCGATTATCATGCTGCTCGGCGAAATGGGAATAGTCCTGTCGATTTCGCGATATTCATATCAACAGAAATAGCAGCAGACCAAAGGCTTTTGATGCGGCACAGGCTCAAACATAACAAAGCCTAAAAACCCGGATAACCTCGGTTTAGGCTGAGGATATCCGAACTTTTGTCGGTTTTCGCGCTCGGATTTCCGCCCTAACTTCCACAAAAGCCTTGCAAATACGTACAGTATTCACTGCGGCTTTCCTGTCGTTATGACAAAAATCCGCGCGTGAAAACTGCCTGCACTTGCCACAGAGAGATTTTCGAGGAATTTTTTCTCTTTTAGGTGCAGGCTGGGCTTTCGCCCTGCCAAGCCGAAAAGAGGGAAAATAACCGTAAATTGCCTGTGGCAAGCGATAAAAGTTCGAATGTCCTCAGCCTAAGAGAGAAAAGAACCTCCTTTGTCCTTTTCTCTCTTTTGTGCGCTTTTGCGCATTTTCGATCTGATTCGTAATATCTTAAAAACAGGCAGCAAACACAAATTACGCTCCGGCAGATGCTTTGCCGGATTGATTTAAAAAGGGGAAAGCCATGAGAGTATTAATGACCGGAGGCGGAACCGGCGGACATGTAAATCCGGCTCTGTCTATTGCCAAAACCATTCTTGAAAAGGAGCCGGATTCCGAAATCGCGTTTGTCGGAAAGCCGAACGGAATCGAAAGCAGGCTCGTTCCGCGCGAGGGCTTTAAGCTTTACTTTATCGACATTCAGGGTCTTAAAAGATCTCTGTCGCTTTCAAATCTGAAAACGCTTTGGCTTACCGTCACCTCGGTTCAAAAGGCAAAGAAGATTATAAAGGAATTCAAGCCCGACTGCTGCATCGGCACAGGCGGCTATGTATGCTGGCCGACAGTCAAGGCAGCAGCAGAGCTCGGCATACCGACCTTCCTGCACGAATCAAACGCGCTTCCCGGAGTTGCTGTAAAGATGCTTGCCCGTTCGGTCGATGTTGTTTTTACCAATTTTGAGGAAACAGCATCCGACATTCACGGCGCAAAGGAGATAATCCGGGTAGGAAATCCCCTAAGAGCAGGATTTGGAGTCATCTCGCACGAGGAAGCAAGAAAGAAGCTCGGCTTTGAAGGGAAATACAGATATTCTCTGCTCTCCTGCGGAGGAAGCCTCGGGGCAAGAGCAATTAACGACGAAGTTTTAAATGTAATGAGAGATTACACCTCAAAGCATCCCGAAATCAACCACATTCACTCGGCAGGCTCAGGAAACTACGAGCAGCTGAAGGCAAAATTTGTCGAAATGGGTCTTGACAAATACCCGAACCTTGAGCTTGTCGATTATATCTATGACATGCCCCTTCGTGTTGCCGCCGCAGATCTTGTCATCAACCGCGCGGGAGCAATGCTGATTTCCGAGCTTGCCATGATGGGCAAGCCTGCGATTCTGATTCCGTCTCCGAATGTCACCGACAATCACCAGTACAAAAATGCAAAGGTGCTTGCCGATGCCGACGCAGCGGTGATGATCGAGGAGTCCGAGCTCGGAAGTGTTTCTCTTTCTCAAACGGTAGAAAGCCTTCTGTCCGACCGTCAGAAGCGCGCTTCAATGAGTGAAAACTTTAAAAAATTTGCCATTCCCGACAGTAATCTCATAATATACAACGAGATAAAAAAGCGTTGCAATACAAAATAAAATATGATATACTAGATGTGGTATACAGTTTACTCAGGAACGAAATACAGTCTGCCGCATCCTATAAGTTCAATGCCTTGCATTGAACTTGGCCAAAGTAAGATACATGTTTTTGTACTGTGAATGCGGTATAACATTAAGCCAAAACCGAAATACACTTCAAGGGGCAGCTTAACCTGCTCCGGAAGAAGGGTCATATGTCAAACGAAACGGTCACCTACTCTTTAAATGACAATGACATATATTCAAACGCGGAGATCATCAACAAGGATTCCTTTGCGCGCCTTAAATACAAAAGCAGGCAGAGAGATCTGAGAAGAAAGAATTTTTACGTTCTCACCGCGCTTTTTATCTGCGCCGTTTTTCTTTTGGCATGTGTCCTGCTCTTTTTCAAGGTTCAAAGCATCGCAATTGAGGGCTCATCGATCTACGACGAATCGACAATCCTCGACTGCTGCGGTATAAATCTTGGCACAAACCTTTATCTTGTAAAGGAATCTGACGTAAACGAGGCTCTCTGCTCCAAGCTTCCGTACATAAAATCGGTCAAAATCAAACGGACGATTCCCTCCACAATCACGCTTATAATAGAGGAGGACACGCCGTTTTACTACACCGAGCTGCTTGGGCAGTATTTTGTTCTTTCTAACGAGCTTCGCGTAATCGCCGCGGTTGATTCCGAGATGGCTGCCATCGGATACGGATCGGATCTGATAAAGATTTCTCTTCCCGACATTTCATCGCTTATTGTCGGCAGAAATGTCGAATTTCTCAAAACCTCAGACTATGAATACATAACCGAATTTCTTTTTGAGCTCTGCAAGGAAAACACCTTCAACAAGCTCAACTGCATCGATATTTCAAACAAATATCACATCTCGGTTATCGTAAACGACGGGAAATATAAGATTCTGCTCGGAAACAGCACCGATATTGTTTTAAAGCTGAATTTTGTGCGCACCATAATCGAAAACGGGTCGTTAAAGGAGTCATTAAAGGACAAAAAATATGCGCAGATCAATGTCGAATACGGCGATTCGATCATCGTAAGTGCCTCGAATGACCCTTTTGAATATTAATTTTTCTTTAATTTTTTCTGATTTTTTTTAAAAAATACCATTGTTATTTTTGAATGTCTTTTTCGGCTTTTTTGTCATTTTCGGTCGAAAATATTGTAAAAATATAATGAATTTCGAAAAAGCCCTTGCATAATATAATAAATGAGTATATAATCATTATGTATATTTGATTTTTCGCATAACTATTACATAGAAGGTCTAAAATTCGTCAGGAGGGTGTAAAAATGTCTGCATTTGAAATGGAACAGGACTATGACAGCGGTGTTAGTATTAAAGTAGTAGGAGTCGGTGGAGGCGGATCGAACGCCGTTAACCGTATGATAGAGGAGAACGTCGGCGGTGTTGAATTTATTGTCATTAACACGGACAAGCAGGCGCTGTCGCTGTCAACAGCTCCTCATAAGATTGCAATCGGAAACAAAGAAACAAGCGGCCACGGCGCAGGTGCAAACCCTGAAATCGGAGCAAGAGCTGCCGAGGAAAACGCTGAGGAGATCACAAATGCGCTGAAGGGCGCCGACATGGTCTTTATTGCAACAGGTATGGGAGGCGGAACAGGAACAGGCGCCGCTCCGACAGTTGCAAAAATTGCAAAGGATATGGGAATACTTACAATCGGTATTGTAACAAAGCCCTTTGGGTTTGAAGGAAGAAGACGCATGGAGGTTGCCGAAAAGGGCATTGTTCACCTCCGCGAGTGCGTTGACTCGCTTATCATCATCCCGAACGAGAGACTCAAGCAGATCTCTGAAACAAGAATTACTCTTGCAAACGCCTTCAAGGAAGCAGACAATGTTCTCCGACGCGGAGTACAGAGCATTTCCGAGCTTATCAACGTTCCGGGAATCATAAACCTCGACTTTGCAGACGTTACCGCAATCATGAAGAACGCAGGCTCCGCTCACATGGGCGTCGGCTACGCGGAAGGCAAGGACAAGGCATCCGAGGCTGCAAAGCTTGCAATCTCCAGCCCCCTGCTTGAAACATCGATCGCAGGAGCAAGAGGAATTCTTATCAACATTACCGCTTCTCCGGACATCGGACTCGAGGAGATCGATATCGCTTCCTCAATGATCGCCGACGAGGCTCATCCGGATGCACAGATCATCTGGGGTGCTGCATTCGACAGCACAATGCAGGATGCAATGAGCATTACGGTTGTCGCAACCGGCTTCGATACAGACGCAAGGTCTGCAGAGGAGGCTCCCGAAAACGAAAAGGGAGAGGATGCAAAGAACGGCGACGGCAAGACCCCGGCAAAGAAGATTTCAAGAGCGCTCAGAACCCCCGGCAAGGCAGCAAGCGAGGATGAGGGCGAAGCAGACAATGCATCGGATGACGACGCAGACGAGCTTGTTTCAAACAAGGACTTCGACGAGATCATGTCGATCTTAAACAAGAGAAACAAAAACTGATTAAAAGCAATCTCCTTATACACAGGATATTTTTGCCCGTGTATAAGGAGACTTTGTTGTTATAGCACAAAAGCAGCGTGTAAACGCCGAGGCGGTACAACCGCCCAAAATTCCAACGGAATTTTGCTTTTGTTGCTGCAATATCCACGTCCGTGCGCAGCACGGAAAGGCATAGCCTTAAAAACTTGCTTTGCAAGTTTTTGTGTGAATATTATAACACAAAAGCGGCGCGAAAGCGCCTAAACGGCGAAAAAGCCGCTTTTGTTGCTGCAATATCCGCAGCCGTGCGGAGCACGGGTGGACGCCAGCCTAAAATGCTTGCCTTGCAAGCATTTTGCGGACATTTTAGCACAAAAGCGGCGCGCATGCGCCGGAAACGGCGAAGCCGTTTGATATTTCAACATTCCCGGCTGCGCATAGCGCGGGATGCGCCCGAAGCCCTGCAATGCAAGCCATATTGACGCTAATAACCGGCATTCCCCTGCCGGTTATTGTTTACCGGGCGATTTCAGGCATTCCGATCAAAGGAGAATTTTATGAAAATTGCAATCAGCTCATATAGCTTTGCCATGGCTGTTTACCGCGGAGAAATGACAAACGACGACATAATCTCAAAAGCATCAGAGCTCGGCTTTGACGGAATCGAATTTGCCGGAATCAGCACACCCACCGGCATGGCGGCAGCCGATTATGCAAAACAGCTTTCAGAAAGATCCGCCGAGAGCGGAATCGAAATCGTCTGCTACAGCACAAGCGCCGATTTTGTCAAAAATCCGGTCGAGGACGAGGTTAAACGGCTTAAGGAGCATGTCGATATTGCGGCAGCTCTCGGAGCCGGGCTTATGAGGCATGACGTTTATTACGGGCAGGCAGCCGACAAATACGGCGAAAAGAGCTTTTTATCTGTTCTGCCGAGACTGGTCTGCGGTGCAAAGAGCGTGACCGAATATGCCGAAGGGCTCGGAATTAAAACAACGGTGGAAAATCACGGTTTTTACTGCCAGGACAGCGAAAGAGTCGAGGCGCTCGTTGACCGGGTCGGACACAAGAACTACGGCGCGCTCATCGACCTCGGGAACTTCCTCTGCGTTGACGAGGATCCGGCAAAAGCCGTCGGCAGGCTCAAGGATTATGCATTTTATGTCCATGTAAAGGATTTTTTCTTCCGCGACGGATCGATGCCGGCTCCGTGCAGCGAGGGATGGATTTGTACAAGAGGCGGAAATTACATCAAAGGGGCTGCAATCGGCGACGGAATCGTACCGATCGAGAAGTGCCTTAAAATACTCAAAAAATCCGGATATGATGGATGGCTCACGATCGAATATGAGGGAAGAGAGGATGTTTTTTCCTCAATCAAGGCAGGAAAAAAGCATCTTGAAGAGCTGCTCGGGCGCATTTAATAATGCTTTTCGACAAACAAACAATTGATAACAATTTTTTTATTGTCTTTTTTGTCGAAAGTTGCATTATACGGATATTCATATATTGATATATGTAAAAAAATATGCTATACTATGATATGTTATATGTATCTGTATTATTGGACTGAAAACTTAATAAAACTCGCATAAAGAACAGGAGAAAATTGACATGGAAGCATCGTTCTATGGGGATCTTAGTGTCATCGGAATGACAGGCTGTGACAGCTTCGTAAAGAAGGTGGATCAGTATCTTCGCGAATGGAGAGAAACACCGGATCACAGCTATATTATTACCCCCGAATGCAAACGCTTTGGAAACGGAGAGGCAAAAGCCATTCTTCATGACTCTTTAAGGGGGCACGACATTTACATATTCGCTGACATGTACAACTACGGCGTAAAATACCGCATGTACGGCAACGAGTATCCTATGAGCCCGGACGATCATTTTCAGGATGTCAAGCGTGTAATCAACGCGGTTGCCGGAAAGGCAAGAAGAATATCCCTGATTATGCCTATGCTCTATGAGGGCAGACAGGACAAAAGACACGTAAGAGAATCTCTTGACTGTGCAGTTGCTCTTCAGGAGCTTGTAAACATGGGGGTTTCCAACATTATAACCTTCGACGTTCACAACAGCGGTGTCCAGAACGCGATTCCGCTTGCAGGCTTTGACAGCATTCAGCCTACATATCAGATGCTCAAGGCTCTTGTAAGAAGTGTTCCGGATATAAAGCTGAATTCGGACAACCTCATGATTGTATCCCCCGACGAGGGCGGAATGGGCAGATGCCTTTATTACTCATCGGTGCTCCAGCTCAAGCTCGGAATGTTCTACAAGAGACGCGACTATACTGTTGTTGTCAGCGGTAAGAACCCGATTGTCGCTCACGAGTACCTCGGAGAGGACGTTGCCGGAAAGGACATCATCGTAGTTGACGATATTATTTCCTCCGGTCAGTCTATGCTCGAGGTTGCGAGCAGATTAAAGCAGCAGGGTGCAAAGAGAATCTTCCTGTTTGCTACCTTCGGTCTGTTCTGCGAGGGACTTGAGGAAATCGACCGTGCATATGAAGAAGGCGCGTTTGACAAGATATTTACAACAAACCTTATTTATCGCTCGCCGGAGCTCCTTTCGAGAGAGTGGTTTCAGGAGGTAAGCATGTGCAAATATGTATCTCTTATCATAGACACTCTCAACCGCGACCAGAGCATCAGCCATGTTTTAAACCCCGTCGAACGAATCACAAAGCTTGTTGAAACACTAAACGAAACTCAAAACTGAAATCAGGATCGGAGAGCAGCGGTGGAAAACAATACTGACAGAAACGAAAAAGAGAAAACTGCAGAGCTTTTCAATATTTTTAGTCAGGCAGAGGTCAAGGAGCTTGAGAACCTGCTTGTAATGTCAGAGGACAGAGAGCAGAAGATTTTTTACCGCATGCTGATCAATCTTAAACTGCAGTTTGAGCAGGAAAAGATCATAGGAGAGCCACTTGTATGAGCAGCTCGGACACAAGCAAGGTTTTTACGATCATCGCCGGGATCAACGGCTCGGGCAAAACCTCTCTTTATAAGGTTTTAAAGGGGGCGGACGAGCTCGGTCTTCGGGTCAACATAGACGAAATTGTCATGTCCGAGGGAGACTGGAAGGATCCGGCGCTCCAGGTTCGTGCAGGAAAAGCCGCAATGCATCTGATCGACGACTGCATCGAGAAGGGAATCTCCTTTCACCACGAGACGACCCTGCCTGGCGCGGTGGTGATCAGACAGATTAAAAAAGCAAAGGAGCATGGCTTTCGAATCGTCCTTTACTATGTCGGAATCGACGATGTCAAAACCGCGATCAAGCGTGTACACAAGCGCGTTGCGATGGGCGGTCACGGAATCGACGACAGGTATATTATAAAAAGATATACCCAGCTGAAGGACAGGCTTTTACAGATTCTTCCGCTCTGCGACACTGCGGTCATGTTCGACAACACAAAAAAATTCCGCCAGATCGCCGTTTTCATGGAAAACAGAATTTACGACTGCGACCGGGATCTTCCGAACTGGTTTATCGATCTGATCGACGATCTGCCGGAGCTTTAACACGGTCTGATATGATCTTAGCCTGATAAAATCCCGATCGGCGCAATTTGAAAACAAAATACAAGCCGCCGTTTCGTAATTCGGGATGGCGGTTTTTAAGAGGCAATAGGCTTTAAGAAGCAGCAAAATCAATGTCAACAAAGGTTAACAAGGAGCAATTATGAAGGGCAAAATCGAAAAATGTAAGGCGTATATTTTTGATCTCGACGGCACTCTTGCATACACGATCGACGACCTCAGAACGGCAATGAACCGGATGCTTGAAGAGCTCGGATATCCGCTCATGACAAAGCAGGACATTCTTAACAATATCAACTGCGGAGCAAGGCTGTTTGTAAAAAGATGTCTGCCGGAAGGCATCCGCGAGGATGAGGAGAAGCTCGAGGAGGCGTTTTTGCTGTATCAAAGCTGCTATCAGGGCTGCTATCTTGACTCGACGGTTCTCTACCCCGGAGTTGCGGAAGGGATTGCATATCTTAACGAAAAAAATATTCCTCTGGCGGTCTTTTCAAACAAGTCGACCGAGCATGTCGTCCCGATTATAAACAAGCTCTTCCCGAAGGACAGCTTCAAAATCATTCTCGGCCACGACGACAGGTTCCCGACAAAACCGGATCCGTCGGGTCCTAAATGGATTGCAGGTCAGTTCGATCTGAATCCTAACGAAATCGGATTTATCGGAGATTCGGATGTCGACATGCACACGGCAATAAACTCCGGAATGCATCCGATCGGCGTAAACTGGGGATACCGTCCTCCGGAGCTTCTTTTAGAACTTGGCGCAGAGGCGGTTTTAGCCTCTCTTGACGATATAAAGGCTCTCGCCTGAGTTTTTTCCTGCCGGAATATAAAAAACCCGTCCTATAATTGAAAAAAACACAAAATTAATTACAAAATCGCCTGTCAAAGCTTGCACTATCGAGCCCTTACAGGCGATTTCTTATTTTTCCGTCATAATTCCGATTTTCTGTCGATTTCAGACCTACATATTCCCTCAAGGGACTTCCAAGGTCAAAAAAAGCTCTCCGCAGATCAGCGGAGAGCTTTTTGAAGTTAAAAACAATATACCACTTATTGCTCCGGAACAACGACCTTGATTCCGAGATCCTCAAGCGCCTTTACATCTGTCGGTGTAGGTGCGCCGGACATAAGCTCGGAGGCGTTCTGAACCTTCGGGAAGGCAACGACGTCGCGGAGGCTGTCCGCGCCGCACATAAGCATCGAGAGGCGGTCAAGACCGAGACCGAGGCCTCCGTGCGGAGGTGCGCCGTAATTATATGCGTCGACAAGGAAGCCGAATTTCGCCTCTATCTCTTCCTTTGTAAGTCCGAGAAGAGTGAACATCTTCTGCTGAAGCTCCGGATCGGTAATTCTCATCGAGCCCGAGCAGAGCTCGATTCCGTTAAGCACAAGGTCATATGCCTTTGCCCTTACCGCACCCTTGTTTTCATCAAGATCCTTTATGCACTCGTCAAGAGGCATTGTGAACGGGTGATGCATCGCGTCCCAATTCTGCGTTTCCTCGTTATATTCAAAAAACGGGAACTCGGTTATCCACAGGAAGTTCCACTTCTCGGGGATTATATCCAGTTTTTTTGCAACCGCAAGTCTGAGCGCTCCGAGTGTCGGCAAAACCACATTGTTCTTATCTGCGACGATCAGCGCAACGTCTCCCTTTTCGCAGCCGAGCTTGCTCATAATCGCCTCAAGCTCGCCTTCCTTCATGAACTTTGCAAACGAGCAGTTCGGCGTATCCTCGATAAATCTGATATATGCAAGTCCCTTTGCGCCGATTCCCTTTGCGTGCTCGGTCAGCTTGTCGATCTCCTTACGGGTAAGATGCTCTGCTCCTCCCTTTGCGACAATACCGCGCACAGAGCCTCCTGCTTTTATTGCACCGGAGAACACGGAAAATTCGCTGTCCTTTACGGTGTCGGAAATATCGGTTATCTCCATGGCAAAGCGCGTATCCGGCTTATCCGAGCCGTAACGGTTCATCGCATCGTTATAGGTCAGCCTCGGCAGCGGAAGCGGAATGTCGACTCCGAGCACCTTCTTATAAAGGTAAGCGATAAAGCCCTCTCCCATTTCCATTATGTCGTTCTGATCGACAAATGACATCTCAAGGTCGATCTGTGTAAATTCCGGCTGTCTGTCGGCTCTTAAGTCCTCGTCTCTGAAGCAGCGCGCAAGCTGAATATATCTGTCAAAGCCGGCTATCATCAGAAGCTGCTTATATATCTGCGGAGACTGCGGAAGCGCGTAGAAGCTTCCCTTATGGATTCTTGACGGAACAAGATAATCCCTTGCTCCCTCCGGCGTGGATTTTATCATCATCGGAGTCTCGATCTCGACAAAGCCGTTATTGTAAAAATACTCTCTTGCGGTCTTTGCGATCTCGTGCCTCATAAGAATATTCTTTGTAAGTGTCGGGCGGCGCAGATCGAGATATCTGTACTTAAGCGCAAGCTCGTCCTTTACGTTCTTGCCGTCATCGATTTCAAACGGAGTGGTTCTTGCGGCGCTGAGAATTTTATACCCGTCGACGGCAATTTCGATCTCTCCTGTCGGGATCTGATCGTTTACCGAGCTTCTTTTCCTTACGGTTCCGTGTGCAACAACTATAAATTCGGATCTTGTTTTAAACGCCTTGTCGAAAATCTCCTTGTCGGTGTTTTCGTCAAAGGCAAGCTGCACGATTCCGGTTCTGTCGCGCAGATCGATAAATATAAGCGAGCCGAGGTCTCTTTGTCTCTGTACCCAACCCATTGCGCAGACGCGGCTGCCGATATCGCTTCCTCTGAATTCTCCGCAATATTTTGTTCTTTTATCGTTTGATGTAAGTAATTCCGCCATTTTTGACCTTTATTACCTTTCCTTCTGTATATTAACTATATTAAATCACAGTATGATATTTTATTTTATCACACATCTGCGCTTTTGTCTATATTTTTCGGATTATTCCGCCCCATAAAAAGAAAACCGCTGCAATAACGCAAGCGGTTTATCTTTATTCACACAGTCGCCGTCTTATCAGCCGCCGAGATATGCTTTCTTTACATCCTCGCTTTCCATAAGCTCCTTTCCGGTGTCCGAAAGAACAATCCGTCCGTTTTCAAGGACATATGCCCTGTCGGATATGGCAAGCGATTTCCCGGCATTCTGCTCTACAAGCAGAACGGTTATTCCCTTCTTGTTGAAGCTGTTGACAATTATATCAAACACCTCGTCAACAAGAAGCGGCGAAAGACCCATAGACGGCTCGTCAAGCATCAGAAGGTCCGGATGGCTCATCATCGCCCTGCCCATTGCAAGCATCTGCTGCTCGCCTCCGGAAAGCGTGCCGGCAATCTGGCTCTTTCTCTCTCCCAACCTCGGGAAAAAGCTGTATATCTCCTCGATATCCTGCTTTATCTTTTTCTTATCCTTTTTTGTATATGCTCCCATCAGCAGGTTTTCGTATACCGTAAGCTCCTGGAAAATCCTTCTTCCCTCCGGCACCTGCGTCATTCCGAGACGCACGATCTTGTGGCAGGGTGTTTTTGTAATGTCCTGTCCGTTAAAAGTGACCGAGCCTCCTCTTATGGGAATCAGACCCATGATGCTCTGCATCGTTGTAGTCTTTCCGGCACCGTTTGCACCGATAAGTGTTACAATTTCTCCTTTATTTACCTCAAAGCTGATGCCCTTAAGTGCCTTGATAACACCGTAGTAGACCTCGAGGTCCTTTACTTCCAAAAATGCCATATCTGCTACCGTCACCTCCGTTTTAGAGAAGGCTGCCTTTCCTTTAGAAAGAATTGTTTGTTTTACGGGAAGAGTTCTGTTTTCGCCTTACAAAACAAGTCTTAAATGCCCGATCGCGTGGTAAATGCCAAAAGCCACCCGGCTTAGTCTCCTATATATGCCTTGATGACCTCGGGGTTGTTAAGAACGTCCTTTGTATCTCCCTGTGCAAGAACCGTTCCGAAGTTCAGAACCGTGATCTCGTCGCAAAGACCCGAGACAAATTTCATATCATGCT
Organism: uncultured Eubacteriales bacterium; assembly: GCA_934447715.1. Lineage (GTDB taxonomy): Bacteria > Bacillota > Clostridia > Oscillospirales > CAG-272 > HGM12657. The sequence goes on from CAKSER010000006.1 coordinate 48,437, forward strand.
CTATAAGCAGGATTGTAAGATCGTAATCATCCCTTATTTTACGGACAATATCCATCAGCTCCGCTGTTTCATTCGGATTCATACCCGCTGCCGGCTCGTCGAGAAGAAGGAGCTTTGGATTGGTTGCAAGCGCACGGGCAATCTCGAGCTTTCTCTGCTTTCCGTACGGAAGATTGCAGGCAAGGTTGTTTCTCTGGTCATAAAGACCGAATATCTTTAAAATATCCTTTGCCTTCTCGCGCATGTCGACCTCTGTTTTAAAGTGCCTCGGAAGGCGAAGCATACTGACAAACGGATTGCATTTGAATTCCTTATCGTTTGCAAGACCGACCATTACGTTTCTTACAACGCTCATGTTGCTGAACAGGCGGATATTCTGAAAGGTTCTCGCAATCCCCATGTGATTGATCTTTTCCTGCGTCTTGCCGTTCAGCTTTTCACCATCAAGATAAATCGCTCCGGCAGTCGGCTGATAAACACCGGTAATCATATTGAAAACGGTGGTTTTTCCGGCTCCGTTAGGTCCGACAAGACCGTAAAGCTGCTTCTTTTTTATTTCGAGATTGACATTCTGTACAGCCTTCAGACCGCCGAAGGATATGCCGAGATCTTCGGTTTTAAGCATAACATCCGACATATTATTTCTCCTTTTCGTCCGGATTTCCGTCGCCGGATCCGTCTTTTATCTTTATATCGGCAGAAAGAACCTCGTCCATATTGATCTTGGTCTTGATTTTGTTCCAATCCGCCGCATCGTCGCTGATTACCTCAGGCTTTGCCGATCTGTTGAATATCTTATTCTTTAAGCTTCTCAGGCTTATTTTCTCCTTTAACGGAGCAAGAGCCGGTGCATTTCCCCAGACTACGACAACAATCAGGATAAATGCATAAATGAGCAGCTTGAGCGCCGCAAGACCGCCGGTAAGCTCGCTCTGGAGCTTGAAGTTGACATATGTGATGAGCACCGCCGAAAGAATCGAGCCGTTGATGCTTCCCATTCCGCCGAGGACGACCATGACGAGAATTTCGATCGAATAGTTATAGGAAAACGTTCCGTAAAGAACCGGGTTTGTAAAGTGTCCGTAAAGTACCCCGGCGATTCCGGCAAAGAACGCGGCTATCGTAAAGACAAACAGCTTATAGAAGGTAACGTTTACACCCATCGCCTTCGCTGCGATCTCGTTGTCGCGGATTGCGGTAATTGCTCTTCCGTGCTTTGAACGAATAAGGTTCTGAATCAAAAACAGAACGATCAGCACGGTGATAAAGGATATAACAAACAGCTTCTTCTGATCCATCTGAATACCGTTTGTGATAAGTCCCTTTGCACCGCCGAACATCGGCAGATTTTTGAATATGTTTCTTACAATCTCTCCGAAGGCAAGAGTTACTATTGCAAGATAGTCGCCCTTGAGCCTCAGCGCAGGAAGACCGATTATAAGTCCGAAGACCGCAGCCGATATTCCTCCGATCAGCATCGAGATAATCAAAACAATGATATCGTTTCCGATTACCGGCAGAAGACTGTTTGCCGCATAGCATCCGATATATGCTCCGACGCACATAAAGCCGGCGTGGCCGAGCGAAAGCTCGCCTAAAAATCCTACAACAAGATTAAGCGATACGGCAAGGATTATGCTGTATGCGATTCTTACAAAAAGTCCTGCGACAGAGCGGCTGAGCGAGCCGGTGCTGCTTAATATCGTCGAGAAAATCAGAAAGGCGATTATTACGATATAGTTTATCTGATATTTCCACTTGAATGTTTTCTTTATGTAGCTGAATAAGCTCATCGTTTACACCTTCTCTCTGCGCTTCTTGCCGAGCAGTCCGATCGGTCTTACAAGAAGAATTACAATCAGCAGGCTGAATTCAATTGCCGTTGTGTAGTCTTTGATCATCGGAATGCTCAGGCATACCTTTTCGACAATACCCAAAAGGACTCCGCCGATCATTGCGCCCGGGATTGAACCGATTCCGCCGATTACCGCAGCCGTAAACGCCTTGATTCCGGGGAGCGAGCCGAGCGTCGGCTCAACCGCCGGTATCTGCATCAGATAAAACAGTGAGGCAAATGCAGCAAGTGCGGAGCCGATTGCAAAGGTTATCATTATTATATTATTTACATTGACGCCCATGAGCTGTGCGGCACCCCTGTCCTCGGAGACTGCAAGCATCGCGCGTCCGGTTCTGGTTTTCTTGATGAAAACCGTCAGAGCCACCATTAATATCGCACCGACGACAAGCGTAATTACGGTGCTTACTCTTATCTGCGTGCCGAACACGGTAATCATTCCGAAATCCGGTAGCGAGATCTGGTGCGGCTTTGCGCCGAAGATAAGCTGCGCGAGTCCCTGAAACATATAGCTTACGCCGATCGCGGTGATCAGAACCGCAAGCGGAGATGCTCCTCTTAACGGCTTATATGCAAACTTCTCGACTGCTATTCCGATAACGCAGCAGACGACGACGGATACTGCAAAGCCGACGAAGGCATTTGTACCGAGATTCAGACAGGTCAGTATTGTATATGCACCTATCATTATAATGTCTCCGTGCGCAAAGTTAAGCATCTTGGCAATACCGTAAACCATTGTGTAACCGAGCGCCACAAGTGCATATACCGCACCAAGACTCAGTCCGTCAAGTATTGTACTCATTGTTATTGCTCCTTATTTGCAAAATTGCGATTTGTTTTTTTTGCATGCAGTGAAAGGAAGCAGATTTTTCCTCAATCTATCTCTTTTCACTGCAGGCAAAGATTTGCCGAATAACACGTTGAGCAAGCGGACAAAGTCCGCTTGCTTAACGGCAGTTACTGGTTCTCCGTTTTATCCCGAATCATTTAAAGCATCCGGACCTTACGGGTTTTTTGTGGGTTTTATTTTTTAAGCTCGACGATTACCGGCTCCTTGTTGCAGGCACCGGATGCATCCCAGTTCATCTTACCTGTTATACCGACATATGAAAAGCTCTCAGCGGTAATAGCCTCAACAACCTTCTTGCTGAGATCTGCTGCAGAAATGCTCGGATCGTTAACACCTGCTGCCTTCATTGCCTCAAAAACTGCATATACGGCATCATAGGCATCTGCTGCAAACTGGTTCGGAGTGCCGCCGAATTTCTCTTTATATGTCTTGACAAACGAAGCAACCTTTTCATCCGTGCTGTTTGCATCAAAGGGTGTTATATATTTTACATCGTTCTTTACTGTGTCATCAATCTGATCTGCAACACCGTCAAGACCGTCGCAGCCGAAAAGAACCGCATCGCAGCCCTTTGCAGCGCATGCCTTTGCAATCAGTCCTGCCTCGGTATAATAAATCGGGAGGAAGATTACATCGCAATCCTTGAGAGCCTCGACCTGTGTAGAGAAGTCGCGGTTGTTTTCCTTATCAAAGGACTGAGTTGTAAATTCCTTTCCGAGAGTTTTCATCTCATCCTCAAACGCCTTAAAGATTCCGCTTGAATAGTCGTCGGAGGAATCATAAATAACTCCGATATTTGCATACTTGCCTGTAAGCTCCTTTGCGGAAAGGATTCCCTGGTCAGGATCGCCGAAGCAGACACGGAATGCAGTCGGACGATCGGCAATTACGTTTGCTGCCGATGCAGAAGGAGTCATGAAGAACAGATTGTCCTTTGCTGCCTTGGATGCAAACGCCTCGCATGAACCGGAGGTTACCGATCCGAGAGAGATCTGCATGCCCTTGTCGAACAGCTGATCGTATCCGGCAGAAGCATCCTCTGCGGTTGCCTTATCGTCTACCATCTCGAAGTTGAAAGGAACGCCGTTAAGGCCGCCAGCTGCATTGATCTCGTCAATTGCAATCTGCGCACCGTTCTTTACCGCAACACCGTATGTCATTGCACTGCCGGTAAGCGGTCCGGTTGCACCTATAAAGTAGCTGTTCTTGTCGTTCTTGCTGCCGCAGCCGGCAAAGCATGTAGCTACCATAACAAAAGCCAGAACTGCAACAATGATTTTCGTAAATGATTTCATTTTTCCTTACCTCTTTTTTTATATATTTATTTTCAGTATTGCATATGAACACTTAAAAATACAAATTAATAAATGCAATCAAAAAATCGGCTTCGCTTAATTTGACGAAACCGATCGGTAAATACATGATTTTTTTCATGAAGCCCCAAAAGGCTTTATCCGTTTCGCCATACAGCATGCAGCATTCACAATAATGACAGTAAGTAGGACTGCAAGTAGGAGAGCATTGCCTAAAATAACGGATAATAGAAAAATGGCCGCAACAGTAGCGACCAGAACAGCAGTATAGTTTTTTTCACACGAAAAAACCGCCGGTGTGCATTCTGCGCCGGTAAAAGGAGTGGTATAGTATTGTTTCTTTGAGCTTGAATACATCTTTGTCACCCTTCCTTTCGGTCTTTTCTGAAATTATATACTTTTTTTTATTCTTTGTCAACAAAATTTAATAAATTAAAAAACTTTGAATAAAATACACAATTTTCAGCCGATTATCTCTTCATTTATATAGAATTTTTCCTTTCAGAATGCCGGTTTGCTCCGTTTCTTTAAAAAACCAAAAAAACATGTCCGCATGCAAAAAAAGATCCGGCACAAACCGATATCAGCCTGCGCCGGGTCTGCATTTTTTAAACACTTTTATATATCAGAAAAGTCTTTCAGAACTTTCCTCCGCCGCCTCCGTGGCTTGTTCCGGACGAGGACGTATGGGATGACGAGCCTCCTCCGCTCGAGCTGCTTTCTGTCGGTCTTGCGGTACGGCTGACCGTTCTGTAAAGGAAGAGATCGCGGCTTTCGGTCACGTTCATGCTTCCTTTTCTTATGTAGCTGTTTGCAGCCGCCTGAGATCTGACCGATTTGAGCTTGCCCTTCATAACTCCGGTAGCAATCAGCGCGACGACAAGACCGATGACAAGCGAAATTACAAGGCTGCCGAATACGCCAAACGGTTCTTTTGGCATATTGTCGCCGTCATATGGATTCCCGGTTTTTGCCTGCGTAAGAAACTCGTCGCACAGATCGGCAAAGGTCATAAATGCATCCGAGTAGTCACCGTCGCTCAGCGACGACAGAAATTTTTCGGAAATATAATCTATGCCGTCGTCTGTCAGAGCGGTTTTGCCGAAGCCGGTTGTGCTTATCCACCAGTCCCTGTCCTCCATGCTGACAAGCAGCAGAATTCCGTCGCGGTTGCTTGTAAAGCCGTAGCCGTTATAATCGTAAAAATCGTCGGCATAGTCCCTGGGGCTCTTTCCTTCAAGAGTGTTTGTCGTTACTACAACGACATCCGCCTGCTGCCTTTCGCTTATTTCATCAAGCTTTTCAAGCAGCTCATTTCGCTCGCTGTCGCTTAAAAGCCCTGCATAATCCTCAACTCTTGAAAGGTCGCTCTTTGCAGCAACAGAAAAAGCAGCAAGTGCAAATATAAAGGAGATCAGCACCGAAGCGGCGCTCTTAATTATGCTTTTTGTTGTTTTCTTTGTCTTCACCGTCTTAACCTCCTCAAATCAGCCATAAAAGATAGGACAGTAAGAACACTCCTGCGCCTACCGCTGCGGTTAAGCCGAACAGCCATTTTCTGAATGCCGATTTATCGACAGGCAGGTCGCCTACCAGCTTTCCGGTCTGACCGTTCATCGCAAAGGTGTATTTGTTGCCCTCCCATGTCGTGTTGAGCAGCCATACCGGATAAAGTGCATATTTTACCCGTCCGTTGTGCAGGCGCACGCCGGAAGATTCCGGGACAACCGTTGCATAGCCCGAAACTGTTGCGGCAAAGGCATCCTCGGTGCTTTTTTTGATTCTCTCGTTTGCACGGTCAATGCTGTGCTCGGTATCAATATCGTACTTGTCGGCAAAATATCCGGCAAGATATGCGGTTTTAAAGTCGACCGCGTCCGAAAAATCGTACGGCTCGATCGATTCCATAAGATCGTCCGCCATTTTAGATGATCCGTCAACCGGAACGCAGTCAAAGCCGATGCTTCCTCCCCTTACAACAGAGAAAAAGCTCGTCTCGGTATAGTTATATCTGCTGTCGCTCCAGGAGCGGACACGGGTTGCTCTGTAGCGGATGTTCGCATCCGCATCGGCGTCGAAAAGCCAGAACGGGACATATACGCCCTTGATCTCGTCGATGTGGTTCTGATCCTTGAACACCTTCGGAAGCAGCCTTTTTCCGCTGTAGTGCTTTAAAAGCGCCGCCTTTGCCGCATTTTTGTCAAGCTTGAACGGGATGACATAATCCGGCTTGAGCGCACCGGAAAGCTGCCCTGTCATTACAACCGGATTTCCGCAGAACGGACAGGTGGTCGCGGCTGTGTTTTCGTCTCCGATAATTTCGCCTCCGCAGGATTTGCAGATATACGATCTGAGCCCGTCGGTCTCTCCGTCCTGCCAGCTTGTTTCTGTTTCGCTTTCCCATTTCATGTCGTCGCCGCGCTCGCCCTTGAGCTCTTCATCATAGCCCTTTAGCGTGTCCACGTCAAATTCCGTGTCGCAATACGGGCACTTCATTTTCTGCAAGCCGCTGTCAAAGGTTATCGCTCCTCCGCAGCACGGGCATTTATACTCCTGAAGCTCTGCCATTCTGTTATCTCCCATTTATTTTATATATTAAAAATTTTTAATATTCGTTCGTTTTATTTATATTTATGCCTCTGACAGCGGCATAATACAAAGCACAAGTCTTTTAATCTGGGCCGAGCCTAAGCCCTCACGGCTTTCTGCCTGCCGAATACGGATTTTTGTTTTCCTTTGGCGGATCCTTTATATTGCTGCATTTCCCTGCCCATCTCAAAAAGAGCATCCAAAAAAGGATTCCCAAAATCCAAAGTGCAAGAGCCGCAGCCGACCACCAGACCGATAAGCCGAGACACCTATGCAAGACATATAAAATCACAGCCGGAATGATCCCCTCGAAATTCAGCAAAAGGTTGATAAGCAGGCTGACAAAAAAGCCGGCATTGCGTCGTGTCCTGCGCATTTTCTCACCTCCGCTTATCTCGTTTCATATTGCCACCGCATTTAGTATACCATGAAGCAAAAATGCTTGCTTGCAAGGGTATTTTTGCGAAGCCGTCAATGTCCGCAGCCGCGCGAAGTACGGAAAGACAACAGCCGTGAAAGTTTGCTTTGCAAACTTTTCTGCGGACATTATACCACACCAATTCGGTGTTTTTCAACATTTTTTGCCCGGTAAATACAGCAAAATGCAAAAAAGCTCCGAAGAGAATTGCTCTCTTCAAAGCCTTTTTAGTAAACTGCATCCTTTATCGGCTGCCCGAAATCTCAAATGGCTCAAATTGTCCGGAATCGGGGTTTTTAACCGCTCCGTCGCTGTTTATCATTCTTAATCCGTAGCCGTCGCAGGCGACAAAGAGGTCTCCTGTGCCGTCCTTCAGCAGGAATATCAGATATCTGCTTCCATCAGACGGAGCAGCGGAGCGCTCGGTTACGGGATCACCGATATATCTTGTATCTGCTTGGTATTTTGTCAGCCTGTCAAAGCCGTATTTTGCCGAGACCGACGAATCGGCATATTTCATGAAATCGGATACCGGCAGCGCTCCGCCGTAATAGCCGATCTCAAGCTCTTCATTTAATAATCTATCCGATATTTTATCCGGATCTCCCTTAAGCACCCTGACATCGCCGAAGCTTCCTATCGAAATAATCCGCCCGTCAGCTGTCGCATATGTTGACAGTTTTTTTCTGTATACTCCCTCGACAACAAGATCAACAGAGTCAAGCATCGACAGAAGGTCGGTCGGGATTGCATAATCAAAGGAATGCTGAACAGTATACGAAATATCCGGATCCTTAACCGGCTTGATCTCGGTATAATATACAATGCCGAAGTCGTCAAGGTCGCTTATCCTTGCCCTTCCTGTCTTTAAAGCCTCCTTTATCGTCTCCTTTTTGCCGTCGGAATACTCAACTATCGTATAGCTGCTCTGAGGTGTCGGAAAGCTGTAAAAATATATGCTGTCCTCATAAAATCTCTCCTCAACCTGATCAACCGAGATCTCTTGCGCGATTATATCGACAATTTTCGGTTCCTTATGGTACCTGACGCAGGGGAACGCGTCGAGGTCGGAGGGGGTGACGATTCCTTCTTTTATCGCGTCCTTAAGCTCCTGCTCGCTTCCGTCTGTATATACCGCAGTCATGAAGCTGCTGTTTATGCCTTCGAATACATACCAATATTCTTCATCCTCGTAAAATCTCTCGTCCTTATAGTCGATTGCAGGGTAAAAATCATGTACTATAATATCCGACAGCTTCTTTTCTGAGCTTTCTGTTTCGCTGTCGGTTTTGCTGTCGGTTTTGCCGTCGCCGCCGCTGCTGTCCGGATTTTTTATACCGCAGGCGCAAAGCAAAAGCATGCATATCATACTCATCGCAAAAAGCACTATCGCGTTTTTTGGTTTCTTCATTTTGCCGCTTTTTCCCTCCCTATTTAAATGGTATAAATCATAATCATTAAAGCCAGCCTCCGCAAATCAGGCGGTCATTCCGGCAGAATCGGCATAAGACTGCTGTTTACATAGACGGTGTCCTCTCCCGAATCCAGCCACTCAGGTACAAGAAAGAAATCGATCCCAACATCTGCCGGGGCCTTAAACGCCCTTAACCGATCCTTTGTCATGTAAACAAGAAGTATGGTTTCGGTCCGGTCTGTCGGCGTTTTTCCGTCTGTAAAGACCACCTTTACCTCTTTGTATTCTGTTTTACATTCGTCAAGATATTCCCTTGCGCGTTCCTTCATTTTTTCTTCATGCGCAAGTCTGTCGGATTCCGAAATTCGGTTGGCTTCTGCCCACAGCCTGTTTACTTCCTGCTTATCAGCCTCATCAAGATCATACAGCCTTATGCATTCATCGCAGCTTCGGTCCATTGACTTTTTTGGATGCGTTTTTACATGCACCGAAAATTCGTTTTCGTACCGCCAAAGCCTTGCTTCCTCCAGGCTTTTTGCCTTTTCGGCAATTTTTGTATACTCCTCGGACTGTTCAAATTCAGCTCTGCAGGTCATGCCGAGGGCAAGCAGGCAGTTTTCGTATGAATCGCCGCTTTCAATAATCTCGCGAAGCCCTCCGTACGAAGCAAATCTCACCTGACCCGGTTTCGGCGGCTGCTTTTCATACTCTGTCAGATCGCATTTTGGCAGATCGCTGTCCGACATCCCGGATGCATAGATAATATCAAAGGTCCTGTCGCCGTCGGGCTTTTCTGTCTTACTTGCATCAGAGCTTTCGGATATATTATTATCCGGAACATCCGGCAACCGGGTTTTTGAAAAGGACATCATAACCGCTGCCGCAAGTACGGCAGTGAGCACCGCAGACGCCGCCATACTTCCGTATTTTATTATGCCCTTTCTCCTTCTTTTACGGCTTTCGCGTCTTTTTATACATTCATCTATATACCCTTCGTCGATTTTCCCGAGCCCGTCCGATAGTATGTATCTATTGTTTCTATCGTTTTTATCATTTATATCGTTTTTGCTCATCGGTCATACCCCCATTCTGCAAGAATCCTTTTGAGCTTTTGTCTCATTCTTGAAAGCCTTTTTTCAAGAGTGCTGACACTCATAAGCAGATCGCGCGCAATATCTGCCGTGTCCTCAAACTCAAAGTAACGCCTGATGAAGATTTCCCTGTTCTCGCCCGAAAGTGTCCCTAAAAAGCTGTTTAATATCTGTTGCATGCAGATTTCATCGATTACCGTTTTTTCAACATCAATACAGGCTTCAAGCTCATCTGCAATTTCGAAATAAGCCGATCCGGCTCTCTTTTTTGCACTGTTATACCTGATTTTGTCGACAGAAATTCTTCTCATGATCATACATGCATACGATAAAATACTTTTCGGCTTTGCAGGCGGAACCGTGTTCCACACCTCGAGAAATGTATCGTTTAGGCATTCCTCCGCGTCGCTTTGGCTCAGTCCGAGATTCCCTGCAATTTTCAAAAGCAGCGCCCTGCAGCTTTTTTCGATGTCTGTAAGCGCTGTGAAATCGCGATTTTCAAGCGCTTTTACAATCTCATCGGTTGAATGCAACATCTTCATTTGCCACTGCTCCTTCTGCGGTCTGCTTTCATATATATAATCGAAAAAAATTCCTTATCCTGACAGCTTTAAAATCTTTTTTTCAATTTTTCCGGCACTTACACTGCATGTTCCGGCTCTATATACCGACCGGTATCGCTTCTTCAGTACAGATTTTTAAACATTTCTCCGTCTATGAGCAATATGCTTTCGATCGGGATTTCGGATTTGTCGGAAAGCACAAGCCTGCGCCTGTATTCGTCAATCCGCAAGACCCTTCCGGTAATAGCCACATATCTGCCTCCTGCTTTTCTTTCGTCCGGCTTGAAATAGGTAACCGAGATTTCCGGCTTGCTGTCTGTTTCTGAAATCACCGATGCAATATAGCTAAGTTTGCTATTAAGCTCGCCTGCTGCGTCATCATCGAGCACCGTCTGCTCGTCGGTCAGCCGCCCTGCCTCCTTTACCTGATCGTCATATCCGACAAGCGCCGCAAACGGGGCAAAGGATGCCGCGCGGTTTGTTTTCGGCATCCGTCTTTTCGTTATCAGCTCGTGATGCGGAAGATTTATAATATCTGCATACAGCTCCTCTGCTTTTTCGTTCACGCCCTGTGGCCTCCTACCTGTCCGTTTCTCTCTCTTGCCGTCGCGCCCTCTATAAAATTCATTCCCTTAAGGATCGCGTTCTTGCCGTATCGCTTTTTGATTCTGATAATCGCTTCCTGTATCTGCCTTTCGTTTTCGAGAGCCTTTTTTTCATCCTGCGCCCGTTTTTCACTTTTTACCGGATCGTCAAAGAAGGAAAGCTGCTCGGCTGCTATGCTCTCTGCTTCGATATCGCCTTCCTTTGCAAGCCTGCAGGCAGCCACCGTGATACGGCGCACAAGCAGATTTTTGTTTATAATCCGATCAAACAGCTCTAGTGTGGCATCGGTAATGATTTTTGAGGAGGAGGTTTTCCTTTTCAGATTTACCGTGCCGTGTGCATGCCTTGGAATTTTTCTGCCGTACCGATCGACCGTCACCTCTCCGTGATATCCTGCGCGGATTTTAGGATTTGTCAGGTTTTCTATATCATATCCGACATCGAGCACGATCTGATCGGTCACAAGCCCCTTATCCACAAGGTCAAGCACATGCTGATCAATCATTTCTCTTATAATCAGCCTTGTTTTTTCGTAATCGTACGGGCATTTAAGCACCTGCCCGACGCTCAGGCTGCTCGAGGACGGTTTATACGCCTTTATATCTGCAATCGTGGTCGGATCCCAGCCCCATGCACGGTCGATAAGCAGCTCCGCATTGACGCCGAAAAGGCGGAACAGCTTCGCCTCGTCATAGTGCGAGCATCTTGCAACATCTCCCATGGTGTACATATAGTTTGCCTCGAGCTTTTTTGCAATTCCGCTTCCGAGCATCCAGAAATCGGTCAGCGGACGGTGCGTCCAGAGCTGACTGCGGTAGCTCATCTCGTCAAGCTCTGCAATCCTGACGCCGTTTTTATCTGCCGGCAGCTTCTTTGCGGTAATATCCATTGCGATCTTTGCAAGATACATATTTGTGCCGATGCCTGCCGTCGCGGTTATTCCGGTGCTCTTAAAAACATCCATTATCATCATCTGTGCGATCTCTCTTGCACTTTTTTTATAGGTCGGAAGATAATGCGTAAGATCGATGAACACCTCATCTATCGAATACACATGGATATCCTCCGGGGCTGTATATTTAAGGTAGATATTATAAATTTTCGTACTGTATTCCATATAGTACGACATTCTCGGAGGGGCTTTGATATAACCGAGCGCAAGAGATGGATTTTTCGAAAGCTCGACCGAATTATACGACTCGGATTCAAGTCTTCTGTTAGGCGCTTTGTATCTGCGTTGCCGGTTGATCTCGTCAACCCTTGAAATGACCTCAAAAAGCCTTGCCCTGCCGGAAATTCCGTACGCCTTAAGCGGAGGTGTGACCGCAAGGCAGATCGTTTTCTCTGTTCTGTTAACATCCGCAACCACAAGATTTGTTGTCAGCGGATCGAACCCCCGTGTAACACATTCAACCGAGGCATAAAAGCTCTTCAGGTCGATGCACAGATATGTATTCACTTTTATACCCCCGTCTTCTTTTCGCTTTTATCGTCTTTACGGCATCCGCAGCATCATGCCTTACAGCTTAAAGCCCCTTTATAACATTCTGTGCGACCCCCTGAATCTGCAGGTCGTGCACCTCAATATCCTTATATCCCTTTTCTCTGTTTGCGGAGCGGAGAATTGCGCAGTTCTTTTTCTTATCGAAATAGAAATATTTCAGATTGCTGAGTCCCTCAAAGAGCGCCACGACAATATCTCCTTCGTTTGCGCTCGACTGCCTGCGTACAACAATCCAGTCGCCGTCGTCAATACCGGCATCCACCATCGAGTCGCCGTTTGCTCTAAGCAAAAAAAGCTCTCCGCTGCCGAAAACCGTTTTAGGCAGCCTTACATATTCAAGCACTCGCTCCTCTTCCGGTATACCGACTCCGCAGGATACCGAACAGTCAAGAATAACCGCACAGCTTCCGGCATCGTTATACTTACGCGTCACCTCGGTTCTGATTTCCGAGCCGTCATACTCGATCATATTTTGCTTTGCCATATCAAGGAGGTATCTGTATACCGTCGCTCTTGTGACGCCGACAGCACCGGCAATTTCGGATGTCGACGGCGATTTTTGATATTCGAGATAATATTCCTCTGCAAATTTCTTTATTTCATTCATAAGAGCGGTATTTTTAGAACGCATTTCCTTATCCCTCTGTTCTTCTCTCTTTATTTCCTGTTTCTGTTTGTTTTCTGATTCTATCCGATACAATCCGTATACGATAGGATTATTATATCAGATCTCTTCATAAAATGCAACAGAGAATTTTTGGCATACGACAGCTTTTTAAAAGCAGAAAACTCGGATAGTCTCAGTTAAAAAATGAACAATCATTTACATGTAAAAAGTCAACAAAAACAAATTAAAGAAAATAACAAAAATGGGTTGACAAAACAAAAGTACCATAGTAGAATAGGCACGGACATTTAACCCCCGGCATGTGAGGGGGGAAAGGAAGTAAGCATTATGACCGATAAGAACGCTGTGACAAAAGCGGATATGGACCGAATTCCGCTTCTGTTGCCCTATACCGATCCTGAATCAATTCCACTGCAATTTACTATCGGCGGCAAAACCGTTTCCGGCATTCCGGCAGAGTTTAATCCTCAGGTAATTCGCCGCCGCCCCGATACAAATACTACACAGATCATTGTAACCGGGCAGAACGAAAGCGGCCTTGAGATCCGCTGTGAATATCTTGAGTATCGCGATTTCCCCGTAACCGAGTGGGTTTTCTTTTTCACAAACAAGGGAGAAAACGACACACCTATAATCGAAAACATCCGCGTCACCGGCGTGCTTAAGGGAGAAAATCCCGTTCTTCAGCACGGCAACGGCGACAACCAGAGGTACGACGGCTATTCCTGGTGGGAGGATGCGGTAACCGACACCATTTCTCTCGGAACGGTCGACGGAACATCCTGCAACGGCGCATTCCCCTATATGAGACTCAAAACCGCAGACGGAGGATATAATATCGCAGTCGGCTGGTCCGGCTCATGGAACGGCACTGTTTCCCCTGCAGAAGGAGGAGTCGAAATCAGCTTCGGCCAGTGGAGATGCCACATGGTAATCCATCCGGGCGAGACGATGCGCTCGGCACGCCTTAACCTCATGGGCTATTGCGGCAACGAAAGCCGCGGCAGGAACATGTGGCGCAGATGGTATTTTGCTCACATTCTGCCGAGAGAGGACGGACACCCACTTCCTCCGAAGCTCTGCCTGCACACCTTCCGCGTTGCCGGCAAGGAGGAATTCTGCGGCGCGACAGAGGAAAACCAGATTGCAGGAATCAGAGCATACTGCGACAGAGGATTAAAGCCCGACATCTGGTGGATTGACGCCGGATGGTATTCCTGTGACAACGTCTGGCAGAAGATCGGTGACTGGCACCCCAACAAGGAGAACTTCCCGAACGGTCTTCGCCCTGTCGGAGAAGAATGCGACGCACACGGCATCCGCTTCCTTCTTTGGTTTGAACCGGAAAGATGTGTCGAGGACGGACTCCTGTATAAGGAGCACCCCGAATGGTTTTTGAATTTCAAGGATCAGAACGGAAACATGTCGCAAACCCACAGTCTTGATCTCGGAAACCCGGTGGCAAGAAAATGGCTTACCGATTATATATGCAATTTTCTTGCAGAAAGCAAGGTGCGCATCTACCGTCAGGACTTCAACTACTCACCGATGATGGCATGGTCGCAGAACGAGACTCCCGACCGTGTCGGCGCGCTGGAAAACCTCCACATTCAGGGATATCTGCAGTACTGGGATGACATTATTGCGCGCAACCCCGGAATATGGATCGACTCCTGCGCAAGCGGCGGACGCAGAAACGACCTTGATACAATGCGCCGCGCAGTGCCTCTGCACTACACGGATGTCGGATACGGCGAGCATCCGACAAAGCAGAAGCAGTACCGCGAGATGTTCGAGTGGATTCCGTACTTCCGCGCTCACACAATGAGCAACGACGACTACCAGGGCAACTACTTCACAGGCGGTCGCCATCCGGTAGACGAATTCAGCTATCAGAACTCGATGACCCCGGCAATCACCTCGATGATCGAATTCAACGATACCGACGAGATGTTCGAGCTCGGTATCCGCATGGATAAGATCTGGCGCCGTGCTGCCGAGCTTGAGCTTCGCGGAGATTATTATCCGCTTACCGAGTGCAGACAGGATTCAAAGGACTACTACTCTATGCAGTTCGAGGATCCGAAGGAAGGCGACGGCTTCATTCAGATAATCAGGAATGTAAAAGTCGAAGAGGATTCCTTTACCGCAAAAATGGCGGCAGACAAAGACTACAGCTACACATTTGTACGCGACAACGGCACCGAAACCTTCACTCTGGACGGAGAAGAGATCATAGCAAACGGCTTTACTGCAAAGCTGGAGCCTCGCAGCGGAGCCATCTGGTTCTACACAAAGAAAGAAAAGGATAAAAAGGATAACTAATCAGCATGGAAGCACTTTTACTGTCTGTTTCTCTGGCTTGCGCATTGGCAAACGGCACCGCTCGCAAGTTCGGAATGAAACGGTATATAGATAATCAGTCCGAAACCTTTTTCTATAACGCCGTATCGTCGCTTATCACCTCGGCAATACTGATCATTATGATGGCAATAACAGGTCAGCTTCATATGCCGTCTACATATACCCTTCTTTTAGGACTTGTATTCGGAGTAGTCACTGCCATGTCCGCAATATGCAACCTGACAGCCCTCGGCTGCGGTCCGCTTTCATATACGACTGTAATCGTTGCGTGTTCAATGATTATTCCGTCGCTGTTCGGACTGTTCCGCGGAGAAACACTCCGTCCGGTTCACTATATCGGAATTGCAATGATGCTTTGCTGCATGGTTCTTTCGGTATCTAAGGAGGAGGGCGAAAAAAAGAAGGTCAGCCTGTTCTGGTTTGCCTGCTGCATGGTGGATTTCATTTGCAGCGGTTCGATCGGCATTCTTCAGCAGATTCACCAGAGCTCTGTGCACAAGGATGAGCTGAACCAGTTCCTGCTTATTGCATTTCTGTTCTCGGCTGTGTTCTGCTTTGCGGCAAGCGCGTTCTTCCGCCGTGCAAAGCACGAGACCTTCTCGATTTCGATGGCTCCCAACAAGCCGCTTCTGTGGATTTGCATCATTTCCGGTATCGGCGTTGCAGGAAACAATATAATCAACCTGTACCTGTCCGGCGTGATGAATCCTGCGGTATTCTTCCCGATCGTAAACGGCGGCAGTCTGATTCTTTCCGCAGCAATGGGCATATTCGCCTTCCGCGAGAAGTTCTCCGCTCGCAAGTGGGTCGGCCTTGGCATCGGCGTTGCAGCAATTCTGCTTCTGTGCCTTGACAAGGTATTCTGACAAAATCACGGTCTGACAAGCCTTATAACCGGCATTCGGAAGGTCAGCAAATAAAAAACGGTCTGCATTCGGATGCGTCATGCAAAATGAATGCAGAATCGGATTACCAAACAGTCAAAAAGCCATCGGTGCTTATCCGATGGCTTTTTTGCTTTTGAGCCTCTTTTTAACTCTTTTTAATGATAGGATTTTTATTTTCTATAAAATAGTTTGTAAATAAGCCACTCTTTTTGGATTTTTGTTTTACAAATCGGAATTTATACTGTATAATTAGATTGAATTACAGCCTAGGCTGAGGATATCCTCAGCCTAAATAAAAACGGAGAACAAACATGAATTTCAGTGATAAATTGAACAGCTATCTTGAAATGCTGTCCTGCTCGGCAAAGGAGCTCGGCGCTTTATCCGGCATCTCCGCCGCAACACTGAGCCGGTACAGAAACGGCGAGCGCGTGCCGGAGCTCGGCACAAAGCCGTTTGACGAGCTGTGCAGGGCTATTGCAAAAATCGCCGCAGAAAGGAATATAACCTACATTACACCGGATTCCGTAAAGGAAGATTTTATTGGCTGCAGGGACTTTGTTGCAGCCGACAGGGAGACTCTGCGTCAGAATTTCAATATGCTTATTTCGGCGCTCAATATCAATATATCAAGGCTGTGCCAGTACACAAACTACGACCCCTCCGCAATATTCCGAATCCGGAACGGAACAAGAAGACCGGGCGATTCCGAGCAGTTTGCATCTGCCGTTGCATCGTTTGTATCAAGGGAAATGTGCACGCAAAAGGAAATATCCGCGCTTGCAGGGCTTCTTTGCTGCGACCCGGACAAGCTCTTAGATCTCTCGGTGCGGTATACTATGCTTAAGGGCTGGCTTCTTGAGCAGTCGGGTGCAGGCAAATCCGGAAACGACAGCGTTTCGGAGTTTTTAAGCAAGCTTGACGAGTTTGATCTTAACGAATATATCAAGGTCATCCGATTTGACGAGCTCAAGGTCCCGACAATTCCGTTTCAGCTCCCGTCCTCGAAATCATATTTCGGGCTTAAGGAAATGATGGAAAGCGAGCTGGACTTTTTAAAGGCGACCGTACTTTCAAAATCGAACGCTCCTGTCACAATGTACAGCGACATGCCGATGAAGGAAATGGCAAAGGATCCCGAATTCCCGAAGAAGTGGATATTCGGCATGGCCATGATGCTGAAAAAGGGGCTGCACCTCAATCAGATCCACAATCTTGACCGCTCGTTTGACGAAATGATGCTCGGGCTTGAAAGCTGGATCCCGATGTATATGACCGGGCAGATTTCTCCGTACTACTTTAAAAGCACGCAAAGCAGTTGCTTTTTGCATCTTCTAAAGGTCTCCGGAGCCGCCGCGCTTTCGGGCGAAGCAATCGCCGGATATCATTCGGGCGGCAGATATTATCTTACAAAATCAAAGCGTGAGGTTGAATATTACCGGATGCAGGCTGAAAGGATGCTTGAAAACGCATATCCGCTGATGGAGATATACCGCAGCGAGAGAGAAAACGAGCTTAACACCTTCCTGCTTTCGGATGCATCAAAGCCCGGGAGCCATCGAAGCATTCTTTCGACGCTGCCGCTGTATACAATGAGCAATGGGCTGCTCGAAAAGATTCTGGAGCAAAACGGCATCGGCGTCGGGCAAAGAACGGAAATCAAAAAATATGCCGCAGCGCAAAAGCGCCGCACCCTTTTGATTCTCGAATCCGAAACAATAGAGGACGAGGTTCCGACGTTTACTGCCAAGGAATTCGAAAACAGACCTCCGGTCCTTGAGCTCTCCGGCGCGTTCCTTGAAAAGGATATTTTCTATAGCAATGAAACCTACAAGGAGCATTTAAAGGAGATAGAAGCATTTGAAAAGGAGCATCCGAATTACACGCTGAAGCAGGGCTCGTCCCACGCATTTTGCAATCTGCAGATTCTGATTCACAGCGGACAGTGGGTCATGGTATCAAAGGGCAAGGCTCCGGCGATCCATTTTGTAATCCGCCACCCGAAGCTGCGCAGTGCAATCGAGAGCTTTATTCCGCCGATTGTGGAGAATGAATAAACAAATAAATCAAAAAAGCCTCTTGAAAAAGGATTTTTTCCTCTTTCAAGGGGCATTTTGCTGCTCGCAAGCTGTTTTCAGCTAATCTTTAGCTATCTCTTTTTATATGTGAGCACAAGTCCTGTTAAAGAACCTATAAAAATGAACGGGGCAAGCCTTACAAAGACAAATTCAAAGCCGTGCAGCAGAGTGCCTGCAGCCGCAAGCTCCGGATTGTTATAATCCCAGCTCAGATACTCGCCGTTTATTGCCGTAAGGGCAATGAACAGCAGAAAAACAATTACGCAGATCGAAGCAAGAAGAATTCTGATTATGCGGACTTTTGCCCTGCTTCTCTTTGCAAGCTGAAGATTAATATCCTCCAGCCTTTCCGAAATTTCTTTCAGTTTCATTTCGCCCTGTTCATCCGGATCGCTTTCCCGTACAGTCTCTCCGAGCAGAACGCAAACAGAGGTATCAAGCTCCTCTGCAAGCGATATGAGCATATCCGAATCCGGAACCGACAGTCCTTTTTCCCATTTGGATACCGTTTGCCTCACGACATGCAGCCTGAGTGCCAGCTGCTCCTGCGAAAGGCCTTTTGCCTTTCTGAGATTTTTGATATTTTCGTTCAGCATATTTTGCACCTTTCTTGTTTTGATATTTTGATATAACCATTAAACACCAAAACAGCCGTTGCTGCAAGCAATGCGTTTTAACACATGCTTCAAACATACAAAATCCGGATTTTTATAGCCATGTATGCTTCAGACAGCCCGTCATATCAGCACGTCCGGAAACTCCTCAAAGGAGGCGTGCAGGATGTGAATAAGCTCCTTAAATACCGGTCTGTTAAGCTCACCACCGGTACAAACCACCTCGAATTTATCGCCGCGGAGTATTGTATAATTCCCGGTTTCGTGAAATCCGTTTCTTAGATAAAATCCCTTTCTGCGAGCCCTCTGCGCAAAATTTTCCGCGTTTTCATCAAGGATTTCAAAATCCAGAATGATCTGCTGTTCGGAATATGTATCGACCAATTTCTTAATTGCAGCGCTTCCGTATCCGCTCGAGCGTCTGCTTTTATCTATTGCAAAGAAGAAAACATATCCGCATTCTGCGTTCTTTAAAAGGACAAAAAAGCCGACAGGAGCCATACCGTCATATATTCCGAGTATATCTGCATCTGTCTTTGCGGAAAATTCAAAAAACTCATCAAAGCTTATTCGTTCGGAAGGCGGAAACGCCTCCTCGTTTATCTTTTCAAAGAATTCTCTGTCCTTGCTGTCCGGACTTAATTTTATCAGCTGTAGATTCACTTTCTTTCCCTTCCGATTTTTTACAATCTGTTTTATCACAAAAAATCCGTTCTTATAAAATGGGCAATCCCTGTCGGGACTGCCCACTTTTTTATTTAACAGTTGATTTCTCCTGCTTTGTCTGCTTTTTAATAAGCCCAGCAGATCACACAGGAGCTTTTGCCTTAATACAGCTTTGCGCCGGCAGGGATATGATTATCGACCATAAGAAGATGGAGCTTTTCCTCGCCCTCTTCCTCGTGAATTGCAGAAAGGAGCATACCGCAGGAATCAATGCCCATCATTGCTCTCGGAGGAAGGTTTGTTATAGCTATAAGCGTCTTTCCGACAAGCTTCTCCGGCTCGTAGAATGCATGAATGCCGCTTAAAATAACGCGGTCTGTGCCTGTTCCGTCGTCAAGGGTGAATTTTAACAGCTTCTTTGACTTCGGCACGGCAGAGCACTCCTTGACCTTTACTGCGCGGAAATCAGATTTTGAGAATGTATCAAAATCAACCGTTTCCTCAAACAGAGGCTCGATCTTCACCTTCGAAAAGTCAATCTTCTCCTCAGGGGCAGCTGCTATCGATGCAGCTTCGGTCGTACCGGAATCAACGGAAGCAGCTGTAGTGTCAGCAGCACCGCTTGCGGCCGCATTGGATGCACTCTGTGCTGCGTTATTTGCCTCGTTCTTTGCTGCTCCCTGGGTTTTAAGCGTCGGGAAGAGCAGAACATCCCTGATTGCTGCGGCATCGGTAAACAGCATGCACATTCTGTCAATACCGTAGCCGATTCCGCCTGTCGGAGGCATTCCGATCTCAAGCGCGTTAAGGAAGTCCTCGTCTGTGTGATTTGCCTCCTCGTCGCCTGCTGCGGCAAGTGCGTCCTGAGCCTTGAATCTTTCTCTCTGATCGATCGGGTCATTCAGCTCGGAATATGCATTGCACATTTCCCAGCCGTTCATGTAGAACTCAAAGCGCTCAACATAGTCCGGATCGTCCGGCTTTCTCTTTGTGAGCGGAGAGATCTCTACCGGGTGATCGGTAACGAAGGTCGGCTGAATCAGGTGCTCCTCTACGAACTGCTCAAAGAACAGGTTGAGGATATCTCCCTTTTTATGTCTTTCCTCATACTCAACGTGATGAGCCTTTGCTGCTTCTCTTGCCTGCTCAAGCGTTTTGATTTCTCTGAAATCAACTCCGGAGTACTGCTTTACCGCATCGAGCATTGTTATTCTTGCAAACGGCTTGCCGAGATCCATCTCGACCCCGTTATATGAGATCTTAGTCGATCCGAGAACCTCGCTTGCGACATATCTGAACATGTTCTCGGTAAGATCCATCATTCCGTGATAATCTGTATATGCCTGATACAGCTCCATCAGGGTAAATTCCGGATTGTGTCTTGTATCAAGACCCTCGTTTCTGAAAACGCGCCCGATTTCATATACCCTTTCAAGTCCGCCGACGATAAGTCTCTTAAGATAGAGCTCAAGAGAAATGCGGAGCTTCAGATCCTCGTCAAGGGCATTGAAGTGTGTTTCAAACGGTCTTGCGGAGGCTCCTCCGGCGTTCGAAACAAGCATCGGAGTTTCTACCTCCATAAAGCCCTGTCCGTCAAGGAAGCGGCGGATTGTGCTGATGATCTTCGATCTCTTGATAAAGGTATCTCTTACCTCGGGATTAACTATCAGGTCGACATATCTCTGTCTGTATCTGATATCCGTATTTGTAAGTCCGTGGAACTTTTCCGGGAGCGGCTGCAGGCTCTTTGTAAGAAGCGTCAGTCTGCTTGCGTGAATCGATGTTTCGCCGGTCTTTGTCTTAAAGACTGTTCCGGTAACTCCGATGATATCTCCGACATCATACTTCTTAAAGGCAGCATACGGCTCTTCTCCTACCGCGTCTCTTGCGACATAGACCTGGATTGTGCCCTTCAGATCCTGAACATGGCAAAATGATGCCTTTCCCATGATGCGCTTTGACATCATTCTTCCGGCAACCGTGACCTCTGCTCCCTCGAGCTTGTCAAAATTATCCTTTACCTCGTCGCTGTGATGAGTAACGTCGAATTTTGTTATCTGAAATGGGTCGTTTCCGGAGCTTTGAAGCGCAGAGAGCTTTTCGCGTCTTACTCTTAAAATATCATTAAGCTGCTCATCTGTAAAGGATGCTGCGTTGTTTGTTTCTTCCATTTAAATTTCCTTTTTTCCTTTCCTTGTGTCGGGTACTCTTACTGCTTTGAGATTTCGAGAACCTTAATCTCAACCACTCCGTTCGGTGTTTCTACGCTGACCTCGTCTCCGACCTTCGCTCCGAGAAGCGCGTTTCCGATCGGCGACTGATCCGAGATCATGTTCTTTAACGGATTTGCCTCTGTCGAGCCGACTATTGTATACTCGACCTCCTCGTCAAAATCCTTATCGTAAATCTTTACCTTGGAGCCGACATTTACCTCGTCGGTGGTAATTTCGTCATTGCTGATGACCTTTACATTCGAGAGGGTCTCCTCAAGCTCGCTGATTCTTGCCTCGGTCTTTGCCTGCTCGTTTTTTGCCTCATCATACTCGCTGTTTTCCGAAAGGTCTCCGAACGAGAGCGCAACCTTGATTGCCTCTACTACTTCCTTCCTCTTTGTCGTCTTAAGGTACTCCAGCTCGTCGACAAGCTTCTTATATCCTTCATCGGTTACAACCATCTGTTTTGCTGACATATCATTATCTCCGTTTCGATTATTATTTTTATCTGTTTTATTATTAACGTCCGATTCAGTATATTTTATATCTATTAGCAAAAAATTTCAAGAGCTTTATAGGGTATCCTGCTTATTTCTTTTGCTCCGAAGTCATTTTTTTTGCTTTTTTACTCTTTTCCGGTCATTTTTAAGCGCTTAAATCTTTTTAAATGCATTTTAATCCGTCCCAAACCGCTCTGCTTCCGGCTCTTAAAGCCGTTTTCGGATCATTTGCTTTTTCCGAGAAGCATTTTAAGAGCATACTGAAGCTGATTGTCCATATCCTCTGTCAGCTTATAGAAATTGACGCTCTTTGCCTCATCAGAAAGCTCAAGCTCGACGTCGGGGACAACTCCCTTTCCGTGATAGCTTTCGGAATACGGAGGAGAAAACTCCTTATAGGTAAGCGACATTCCGGAGCCGTCCTCGAAGCGCTGGATTACCTGCATTATTCCCTTTCCGTATGTCAGAGTCCCGATTACGGTTGCCTTGATCTGACCCTTATGTGCATAATCCTTGACCGCGGAGGTGAAAAGCTCTGCCGCGCTTGCAGAATTCTCGTTTACAAGGATTGCAAGCTCCATATCAAGATAAGCAGCGTCGGAATATTCGGTTTCCTTGTTTCCCTTCGAGTCGGTCGTATTGATGATCGGTCCCTCCGGAAGAACAAAGTCAAGGGCTGTGAGAACGCTGTTCAGCTCTCCGCCCGGATTGTTTCTCAGATCAATAACAAGGCTTTTCGCACCGAGCTTTTTAAGCTCGTTTACCGCCGAAACAAAATGATCTCCGGTATTGTTGTCAAACTCGGATATTCTTACAAATCCGACATTGCTTTCCTTTTTCGTGTCCGGATCGGTAAGCAGTCTGTATTCTACAGTCTCCTCTTCGATTGCGGCTCTGGTAAGGGTAAAGTCAATCTCCTTATTGTCCCTGATGACCGTAACCTTTACCTTGCTTCCCTCATCGCCCTTTATTTCCGCAAGTGCGCCGTAATATCCTAGCTCCTCGACTGTCTGACCCTCGATCTTATAGATCTTATCGCCGGGTTCAATGTCGGCCTCCATTGACGGCGAGCCGTTTATTACCGAAATTACCTCCATAAGGTAGTTTTCCGAATCGTATATCACATGAACGCCGATTCCGACAAACTTGGAATCCATGCCGTTCATCATCTCGTCCATATCCTCGCTTGAAAGATAGTAGGAATACTTATCTCCGAGCGCGCCGAAATATCCGTTGATCGCTCCCTCAAGAAGCGTTTTTTCATCCATCTCTCCGATATATTCGTCGCTTACAACCTTATCGATTTCAATCAGCTTTGAAAATTTGGAATACTGCGATACCTCCTCCGAAAGGCGGCTTGAAAAATTCTGTCCTATAAGCACAAGAGTAATTTCAAATGTTGCTACAATCGATGCCAGAGCAATGAGCACAACAGCATATACGGGCACTTTCTTTTGCATTTACAATACCTCTGATAAAATATTAATCCGGCCGGACCTCGCCTGCCGAATCCGTTTATAACACTTGTAGAGATAAGGCAAGCCTTTTTAAAAAGCAAAGCCCTATCTCTACTGGGACCGAAGCCGTTTTAAAGCCCCGGTAAAATTATTTGACTGTTACTATTATATAAATGTAACCGTGAATTTTATATCAGTATTTTAAAAACCGACAAATCAATACAAAGATACATACTTATATTTTCCGTTTGCGTCCTTTTCGGTGGGATCTACCCATTCGCCGTTATAGTTAAATTTGAGCACTCCCGGTGTAAACGGCTCGGTAAACTTACCGTTGTTTCTGATCTCAAAGTGCAGATGCGCTCCGGTAACACGTCCGGTCGCTCCGACAAGTCCGATAACATCTCCGCGCTTTACGGTCTGTCCTGCCTTTACATACAGCTTGGAGCAGTGTGCATAAAGGGTTGCCTGTCCGCCTCCGTGGTCGATCAGTATGTAGTTTCCGTAGCTCGAATAGTTAACCGTCCAGTCGTTTGCGGTTACAACGGTTCCGTCGTTTGCCGCGTAGATTTTTGCTCCGACCGGTGCCGGGATATCGTCTCCGCGGTGAACCTCATAGACTCCGAGCAAGGTTCTTCCGGCAGCAAGCGAGCTTATCCTATTATAGGTTGAATCGAGCGGCCATATGTAATCTCCTCCGACATACGGCTGAGTTTTCTGCGCAGCTATTTCCTTTAAAAGTTCCTCGATCTTGGCGTTTGCTTCCTCGTTTTCCTTTGCCGCAAGCCGTCTCTGCGTCTCTGCATCCTTTTCGTCCTTATTGATCTGGCTTAAAAGCGTGTTGAGCTCGGCGACCTTATTATTAAGATCTCTTTTATTTTCCTTCTGGGATGTTCTTATCTCCTCGGCGGCTGTTTTTTCGGTTGTAAGAGAATCTTTTACATTATTGAGGTACTCTGCCTCGGTATCTATACTGTCGATAAGATCTCTTTCATATGTCAGAAGCGATCCGATCTTCTCGATTCTCATGAGGAAATCGATAAGGCTGTCCGCCTCGAGCAGCATTTCAAGATATCCGTGCTGTCCGTTTTCGTACGAATTCTTCATTTTATCAAGGAAGACTCCGTATCTTTCATTAAGGCTTGTATTCAGGACCGCAACATCGTTTTCCTTTGCCTTGATCATCTGTTCATACGATTTTATCAGCTCATCCTGCTCATCGATATTCTGCTCGATGATCTGAATCTGCTTCTGAAGCTGATCCTTAAGTTCAAGCGTCGAATCTTCTTTTGCCTTGAGCTCCTTGATCTTGTTTTCGTATTCCTTGATCTTCCTGTCGTTTTCCTTGACCTTTTCGGCAAGAGCCTTTGCTGCTGCTTCGAGGTCTCCGACAGTATCGGCACTCG
This sequence comes from uncultured Eubacteriales bacterium, assembly GCA_934447715.1. Taxonomy (GTDB): domain Bacteria; phylum Bacillota; class Clostridia; order Oscillospirales; family CAG-272; genus HGM12657. Next base: position 73,456 of record CAKSER010000006.1, read on the forward strand.
ACTCCATCTTAAAAACAGCGGCAAAGATAAGGATAAGCGATATTACCGCCGTTATAACGGCAAGAAGCCGAAACGATCTGCTTTTATAAATGCTGGTATTCAAGCCATACTCCTTTCATTCATGCATTCGTTAATATAGGCAGATACACGCTTGTATATACACAAATACAGGTCTTACGGGTTTGTTGGTTTTAGCTTGGTTTCTGTCCAGGCTGCTTGGCTGTCCTGCCCCCGGTCGTTTGGTTGCCCCGGTGTTTGGTTGCCATGCCCCCGGTTATGCTTTCAGATATTTTCTCATCGAAAGCTCGGAGCCGAGAACGCCGGTAATTACACCGACCGCGATAAATCCGAGGATTACATATGCTCTGAGCTGAGCAAACGGCAGTATGGAAATCATCTGCACGTCGGAAATGATCATCTTCTGGACATAGTTGTACATATATGTCTGAAGCAGATATGCAATTACTCCGGACAAAAGTCCGATTATGATTCCCTCAAACAGGAACGGAAGCGAAATAAATGTCTTTGTCGCTCCGACATATCTCATGATTGATATCTCTTCTCTTCTTGCATAGACCGCAAGCTTGATTGTGTTGAGAATTACGAAGATACTTACGACAAAGAGTATCGCCGTAAACCAGACGAATACAAGCGTCACGCCGTTTTTGAGGCTGGCAATGCTCTCGGCAAGATCCGAGCGGCAGCTGATCTTCTCGATTCCTTCGATATGCGCAAGCTGATATTCGAGATTGTCAACTCCGTCGTTGTCCTCATAGTTTATTATGAAGGTGTCCGGATACGGGTTTTCTCCCTCTCCCAAGGTATCGAAAAGATCCTTGTACTCCTCATATTTTTCCATCTCGCTCTTCAGCGTTTCTTCCTTCGAGATGAATTCAATACTCTTTATATTGTCGAGCTTATCGATTTCGTTTCTGATTGCGGCAAGCTTTACACTGTTGTCGGTCGGAACCTCTGCCACCTCCACACCGTTCGGATCGTAGCTTATTCTGTATTCCGAGAATGTCGGTGTCTCGCTCCAGACCGCATAGAAGTTGATCACTCCTCCGACGGCATCCTCCGCCTTTACGGTATATGCTCCGTTTGCCTCATATTCGGCACTTCCGCCCGGCTTTGTTGTCCAGCCGAGAAATTCTATTGCACTGAAGCGCACCGAAATTGCATCCGGCATCGGCACTCCGTCTCCGACGTTATAAACCTTGTCGTCTGTCGGCATTGTGCCGCTGATCGTAAAGCCTCCGGAATTGTATTTTACCTTGTAGCCCTCTGTTTTCGCAGCTCCCGACCATACGGCATAGAAGGTTACCTTTCCGTAAACCGAATCGGCTGCCGAGACGGTATATTTTCCGCCTGCCGGGTACTCTGCCTCGGTTGCATCCGGAGAGGTCGACCAGCCAAGGAAGGTTGCACCCGAATCGGCTGCCTTGAGCGCCGTTGCAAGCGACGCCTCATCCCCCTCGACGTATGTATCCTTTGTATCCGCAAATGCCGCAATAGAGTTGAGATCTCCGAGATTTTCGAGATTGTAGTTGATATTTACAACAAGCAATCCGAAGCTGCCCATTACAATCAGGCAGGAGATCAGGACCGTGATCGAAGCAAGCGACATTACTCCGTTTCTCCAAAGCCCCTTAAAGCTCTGTCCGATGAAATATGAAAAACTATACCTGCGCATCGAACATACCTCCTACTCCGTCACTTGTTATCTTTCCGTCAGACAGGGTGACGACTCTCTGCTGGAAGTAGTCGACAAGCGCCTTTTCGTGTGTTACGACGATAACCGTCTTGCCTCTTTTATTGATCTTTACAAGAAGATTCATTATCTCAAGGCTGAGCTTCGGATCGATATTTCCGGTGGGCTCGTCCGCGATTATATACTTCGGGTTGTTTGCAAGCGCTCTTGCAAGCGCGACTCTCTGCTGCTCTCCTCCGGAAAGCTCGCTCGGGAAGCATTTCTGCTTGTCCTGCAGGCCTACAATTCCGAGAATTGTCGGAACCCTCTTTTTAATCACCCTTCTCGGCTCTCCGATTACCCTCATGGCAAAGGCGACGTTTTCGAACACCGTCATTCCGGGAAACAGCCTGAAGTCCTGAAAGACGACTCCGAGCTGGCGTCTGAAATATGGAACCTTGTATTCCGACATCTTCGAAAGATCAAAGTCGTCGAAAATCAGCTTTCCGCTTGTCACCTTCTCTTCTCTGAAAAGAAGCTTCAGCATCGTTGACTTTCCGGCTCCCGAATCTCCGACGATAAATACAAACTCGCCGTCTTCGATCTTAAGGTCAACCCCGTCAAGCGCCACAGTGCCGTTCTGGTAGACCTTTGTTACATTACTGAATTCTATCATAGTTTTTTCTTTCCTTAAAATCCGAATCCTTTTGCGAAATATTTAAATTATATATTTTCAAAAGCTCAGAACTTGTCCGGTCTGGTATCAAGATATTTTCTTACCATAAGAGCAACCTTGAAGGTTATCGCGTGGTCAAACTCGCGCAGATCGAGCCCTGTAAGCTTTCTGATCTTCTCAAGACGGTAAACAAGAGTGTTTCTGTGTACAAAAAGCTTTCTCGAGGTCTCCGAGACATTCAGGTTGTTCTCGAAGAAGCACTGAATTGTCTGAAGCGTCTCTCTGTCAAGCTGATCGATCGAGCCCTTCTTGAACACCTCTTCAAGATACATCTCGCAGAGCGTTGTCGGAAGCTGATAAATAAGTCTTCCGATTCCGAGGTTCTCATAGAACATGATATTCTTCTCGGTGTCGAAAACCTTTCCGACCTCAAGAGCCATTCTTGCCTCCTTGAAGGATCTCGAAAGGTCCTTGATTGTGTCGACCGCGGTTCCGATACCGATCGAAACCTTGGTATAAAACTCCGAGCCGAGCGTGTCAACGATCGAATTTGCAAGCTTTTCGATCTGCTTTACATCATAGTTCGGCTTGACCTCCTTGACAAGGACGATATCGTTTTCCTTTATGCTGATTACATAGTCCTTGTTTCTGTCCGGGAACATGTTCTGCACCATCTGGTAAGGAAGCATATCTCCCTTTCCGGTGAACTTAATGAGCATGACGATTCTGTATATATCGCTCGGGAAATGAAGCTCCTTGGATTTGATATAGATATCCGCCTGTAAAATGTTATCGAGAATTACATTCTTGATAAAGGATGCCTTGTCATACTTTTCATCGTAAAGATTCTTAAGCTCTCCGAGCGTAACCGAAAGGATCGAAGCAAGCCTTTCCGCGGTCTTGTCCTCACCCTCGACAAATATCATATATTCAGCCTTTGACGCTGTTCCGACCGGCTTGTATGTATATCCGTCCAACGTAATCAGATCGGCAGAATAGGACTTTTCATCTCTGATTTCCTGTCTTGTTCCTCCGATAGCAGACGGATCGCTGCAGGAGATAATTGCACCGTTTTCGTCAAGAACTCCTATCACACGGTCCACCATATCTTTCATTTGATGAATAACGCCTTGAAACAATCTGTTGGACATACTTTCCTCCTGAAAAACAAATAAAAAATTAGTCGATATATTCACCGTAAAACGACAATATTATATGCTTATCATACACGATTTGCTCTCAAAAGTCAATCATTTTTGCTTCGTTTTTGTAAACATTCATGATTTTATTATTAAATTTACACAAAATTATCAATTTGCTGTAGTCTATTATGCGATAAAAAATGAGCTGCAAAGAAAGGACTGCATAAGAGACAAAAATGTGCAATACTCCGGTTTCCCACACACAATGAGGAAAAGTACACCCCGCGAAAAGCAGCGCCATAACAGGCATTACGCAGCCTTTGCACATTTTTTCCACCGGGAACCTGCAGACTTTTCCACACCCTTTTCCACATGGCTTTAAACCGCCTCGGCAGACCTATAGGGCAAAAAAGAACAGCGGAGTGATTATACTCCGCTGCCCGATTGCCGATAATCGATAATAATTGATAATAAATGTGGATAAATACTCAAAAGGAATATCAGATCTTCTCAAAAACAAGAGTTGCCTGAATGCGGTCGCCGCCGAGCAGTCCCTTGCTTCCGCCGTTTGAGGTGGTGATTGTGTGCAGGCGGTATCCCTTTGCTGCCTGGTCGTTGATGCATTTTTCAAGCTCGACGAGGTTCCCGGAGCCTGTTCCGATAAACTTCTCCTTTAATGTCACCTGCAGAACGACATACTGCAGACCGGACTGTCCGGAAGCGGTTGAAAAGGTCGACGAATCATCGTAGTTCATAATGTTTTCCCCCTTTAAAATCAACAAATAAGCAAAAATGGATAATTATGTATCCGCTTACATTAATTATATCACGCACTGCCTATTATTGCAAGTAAAAATTGCAGAAATACGGCAAAATTTGTCACAAATCCGCCGTTTTTCCGGATGCTGTCTTAGCAGCCGCTTGACTTTATATCTTAAAGAGTATATCATAATTGAAGTGTACTATATTAAGGAAGACAACGAAAGCACGCATATAAAAAGGAAGTCAAAATGATACTTGTAGAGTTTTTCGAAAAGGACGCAATAGAGAACATCTGCTCCAGCCTGGTTTCGGCGCCGGAAAAGGTCATTTTCATCGGACCGAACAAAAAGCTGATGGCAGCACATGCTGCAAAATATGAGGGAGTTTTGTCCGACCGTGGGGTAAATACCGAATTTTCGGTTAAAGCCGTAGGAAAAAACAACCTGCAGAGCATTATCGACGTCCTTTCGGCTCTGGTGGAGGAAAACACCGAATGCGTGTTCGACCTTACCGGAGGAGACGAGCTGTATCTTACCGCGCTCGGCGTTGTATACGAAAGATACAAAAGCACCGGGAAAATCAAACTGCACCGTTTTTCGGTTGCAAGCAACACGATAATCGACTGTGACCAGGACGGAAGCACGATTTCAAGCGGAAGGGCTCCGCAGCTTTCGGTCGAGGAAAACATCCGCATCTACGGCGGAGATATTGTATATAACAAATCCGGCAGGGCGAAAACAACCGCCCGTTACGAAATGACCGACAGTCTGAGGTCGGATATAAACGGAATCTGGAGCGTCTGCAGGACAGGCAGCCGTTTCTGGAATGCATTTACAGCGGTCATCGGGGAAGCGGCGCATCTCGGCGCCAAGGGAGAGCTTTCGGCAAGTATAAACGCAGAGGCATTTGACAAAATATGCAGGAAAAACGGCATCGGCTATGACTTAATAAGGAAGCTTTTTAACGAACTCTCGGCAAACGGATTGATTCTTTTGTTCACAAGTGACGACACTTCCGTGTCCTTTACCTTTAAGAACGAACTTATAAAGCAGTGCCTCACCGTTGCCGGAAAGGCACTTGAAATGAAGGTTTTTGCGGCAGCATCGGATGCTTATGAGGATGATGGGAGCAAAACCTACAACGATGTTATGACCGGGGTTGTGATCGACTGGGACGGAGAGCTTCATCCGGAGCCGGGAAATACAAACGAATATGACACGGAAAACGAAATAGATGTAATGATGATGCACGGCATGGTTCCGGTGTTTGTATCCTGCAAAAACGGCGGAACCGACGCAGACGAGCTTTACAAGCTGCAGTCGGTTGCAGCAAGATTCGGCGGAAAATATGCAAAAAAGGTACTGATTGCCACCTCACTTGACGATTCCGATAAGTCAAATTACATCAGGCAGCGCGCGGAGGACATGGAAATCCGGCTGATTGAGGGTCATCGTCAAAACGGCAGCTTCAAAAAATTCACCGGAATGAACGACCGCGACATGAACCGTGTAATCCGCTCGCTTTGGATTAACTGAGTCTTTGCGGTTTAATGGATCTGCAGACAGACTTTAAAAAATTGTCGATTTAAATATTATCAGCCATATCCGTATAAATTCTTCAAAAACAGACAAACTATTGTTGCAATGATTTGGATAAAGGAGTATTTATTAAATGAAAGCAACCGGAATTGTCCGTAGAATAGACGATCTCGGCAGGGTTGTCATCCCGAAGGAGATCAGAAGAACCATGAGAATCAGAGAGGGTGACCCGGCGCTGACAACATTGACACCCGTTGCCCGATTTTTGTATGCTTTGATGGATTTATCCAATAGAATTGGACTGAATTGAAGAAAAATGCATAGGGAAAGGGGCTGTAAAAAAGTCCCCGCTCTCTTGGAGAGTCCGTATTCCGATGTGCCGAATCGCCCCGCAAACGTCACCTGAATCGAGGTCGATAGCAAGGCTGTTCGGTATCGAAGAAGATTGGATGAAATACTTGGAGAACAGCGAGTACTCGTGTGCAGTGGAGATTTCTGCGAAACAAAATTATAACATGATCGACGGCAAGCGCAATAACATTGAGACACCGAAAGAGGCAAAGCCGGGTAAAGATAAAATATCGCTTCTTGAAAGA